>CAIXRL010000136.1 GCA_903921835.1 Candidatus Eiseniibacteriota bacterium
AGCGCAGCGATGTAGTTGCGGCAGTGCCCTCCGATGCTGGTGAACGAGCCGCCCGCGTACACCGTCGTGCCGCTCACCGCCAGGGAGTACACCCACGGGTAGGCACCGCCAGCGGAGGGATCCCAGGAGGTCGCCAGCCCTGTGCCAGCATCCAGCGCGGAGATTCCGCTGCGGCTCTGCCCGCCGATGATGGTGAAGAAGCCGCCCGCGTACACCGTCGTGCCGCTCACCGCGAGGCAATTCACCCGACTGTTCGCCCCCGGATTCCAACCGGTCGCCACACCAGTGCTGGCATCCAGCGCCGCGATGTAGTTGCGGCTCTGCCCGCCGATGCTGGAGAAGGAGCCGCCCACGTACACTGTCGTGCCGCTCACGGCGAGACAGAGCACGCCGGGGTTGATTCCGCTAGCGGAAGGATCCCAGGACGTTGCCCGCCCCGAGACGGTATCCAGCGCGGCGATGTTGCTACGGCTCTGCCCGCCGATGCTGGTGAAGGAGCCGCCCGCGTACACCGTCGAGCCGCTTACCGCGAGGGAGGCCACGGCGGGGTAGGTCACGCCGCCAGCGGACGGATTCCAGGGGGTCGCCAGTCCCGTGCTGGCATCCAGCGCCGCGATGCAGTTGCGGCTCTGCCCGCCGATGCTGGTGAAGTAGCCGCCCGCATAGACGGTCGTGCCGCTCACAGCCAGGGTCAGCACGGAGTTGTTCGCTCCCGGGTTCCACGCGTCCAACGACATGTCCGCGCGGATGTGAGCAACGTTCGGGCGCGGCACGCCCGCGACGGACTGAAACGTACCGCCGATGTACCAGCCACCCGCACCATCCGGGGCGGAGCATTGGATGGTCCCGACAACCCGCGGCCAGCCCTCCAACGGCGCACCCGTGCTTGCGTCGATCCCCACGGAGCAGCCCGTGTTGGGCCCGACCCACGTGAAGACGCCTCCAATGTAGATCGTGCTCCCCGAGGCGGCGATGGCGTTCACCTGCCCATCCGTCATCCACACGTTCGGGTTTGCGTTCTGCGCCCGAGCCGCCGTCGTCGCGACGGCGCACGCCAGCACCGCCGGCAGGAGCACGTGCGCGAGCACGCGCAGGGGATTGGATTTCAGGGCATGGCGTAGCTGGACGCGCACGGCGACCTCCGCGGTTGGCAGATGGAAACAACTCGCAATCGGAAGGTGGCCGGGGGAGTCAGGCTGCTCACCTCAAGCGGAAACGCTATCAGCGCTCCCCCCCCCGTCAAATCACTTCAGTGTTTACACGCGCACTTTCCCAGTTCCGACCCGGACCATGCCGGCCCCGACCGACCGCCTCCCCCGACGCGCTCGGGCAGTCCCGGCACTCGCGCTTCCCGTCGGGCTGCCAGCCCCTGCCCATCCTCCGCTGGCGCCCTCCCCCGCGCCTGCGCTATAACGTTGCCATGCACCCCGACGACGACACCACGCTCACCGATGACGCGCGCGACGTGCATGACCTGTCGGCAGAGGAGAACGCCGACCTCTGCACCAGCTGCACGCGCTGCTGCGAGACCGTGAGCATCGAGATCGACGCGCCGCGCGCGCCCTGGGAATACGACCAGTGGATCTGGGTGCTGCACCACCAGAACCTCGAGCTGTACCTGGAGAAGCCGGAGCGCTGGTACCTGCACATCGAGGCGCCCTGCGCGCAACTCGACGCGCGCGGCAGGTGCAAGGTCTACGAGGAGCGCCCGGTGCTGTGCCGCGAGTACGACCCGCGGGGCTGCGAGCGCCGCGCGCCGCTCTCGGACATCTCTGTGTGGTTCAAGACCGCCGCGGATCTGGAGCGCTGGCTGCAGGAGAAGCGCCCCGCGCACTGGGCCCGGCTGCTCGCGCACCGGCGGAAGAACTCGGGAGCGAGTTCCGGCGGCGCCGTGCTCGCCGCGGCGCTGGTGCAGCTCGCCGAGCCGGCCGCGCACGAGCCCGCGACGAAGCTGCCGCGTCAGGCCGGCCGGCCGAAACCTGCCGCGCGCTGACGGCTACGATTCACGAGCTGCCGCCGCCGGGCACGATGGTCGTGGCGTCGGCAATGAGGCCCGCGATCGCTGGATGACCCGCCAGGAATCGGGCGTGCAAGTCGCCGTTCCCCGGCGGTGATTGCCGTCGCGTCGCGTGCCTGCGAGGCCTGTTCGCACGATGCCCCCGATGGACTATGATGACCTCGATGCAATGGGTCAGCGGTTGCCCTCGCTCCAGGAGTGACGTCCCGTGGCTGTCACGTACAACGCCGTCAAGTCCCTGCTGTGGGCCCGGAACCTCGGGGTCTCCTTCGAGCGAACCCTGACCTTGGGGCACCTGGATCTGTGGTGTCCACCGCGCGGCCTGCAGCGTGCGGCGCGGGATTTCGGCCTCGCCGCCAGCCGGGAGGAGATCGACCGCTGCTTTCGCCGTCAGACGCCGGGTGCGCTCTATGCGGACGAACTCTTCCGGCTTCTGGGCGCGCGGGAGTTTGTCTCCGTGGACCACAGCGACTACCAGGGAGCCTCGCACCTGCACGATCTGAACGAGCCGTTCCCCGACGAACTGCGCGGGCGATTCGACCTCGTGGTGGACGGCGGGACGCTCGAGCACGTCTTCAACTACCCGGCGGCCCTGCGGCACTGCATGGAGCTGGTGCGCCCCGGCGGTCACTTCATCACGACCGACTCCCCGGCCCACAACTGCATGGGACACGGTTTCTACCAGCTGAGCCCCGAGCTCTTCTACCGGGTCTTCAGCGCGAGAAACGGCTTCGCCATGCGCAAGATCGTCCTGTACGAGTCCGCTTTGACCAACTCGGAGTTCTACGAGGTCAAGGATCCGGCCGTCACCGGGCAGCGCACCGAGCTGAACACGCCCCGGCCCATGCTGCTTTCCGTGCTGGCGCAGCGTGTGGCGCAAGTCCCCGTGCTGGCGGTGCCGCCGCAGGAGAGCGACTACGCCGCGACCTGGCAGGATTCGCAGCGGAGTTCGCCGCCTCGTGCCGTGGCGCACTCGGGCCTGGCCTGGAGGCTCCGGGTCGCAATGAGGCGATTCATGCCGTCGTGGCTCCGGCGTTGGCGGAACTTGCTCGCGTACCGCCGCGCGCACGGCCGTCCCACGCTGGGCAACCACCGTCATTTTCGGAGGCTCAGCCACGACGAGATCTGTCGCGAACGCGCCCGGCCGGCCGACGTCTCGCTGACCCCGTAGCGGCAGGGCAGGTCCCGCTCAGGCGGGCGGTGTCCCCCACCGACGCTTCCACTCCGAGAGCCGCTGCAGCGCCTCGAGCGGCGTCATGCCGTCCACGTCGATCGTGCGCAGCTCGGACGCGAGCGGGTGCTCGGGCGGTGGCGCGCTCTCGAACAGCGGCAGGCTGGGCACGGGCCGCGCGGCACGCTTGCGACCCGGCGCGGCGCTTTCGAGATGCTCGACCGTGCGCTCGCTCTCCAGCTCCGCCAGCACCTCGCGCGCGCGGATGAGCAGCGACTCCGGCAGGCCGGCCAGCCGCGCGACGTGGATGCCGTAGGAGCGGTCCGCGGCGCCCTCGGCGATGCGGTGCAGGAACACCACACCGTCCCCCCACTCCTTCACGGTCACGTGCACGTTGGCCAGCCGCGGCAGCGTGCCCGACAGTTGCGTCAGCTCGTGGTAGTGGGTCGCAAACACCGTGCGCGGTCGCGGGCCCGACGAGGCGTGCAGGTGCTCCGTGACCGCCCACGCCAGCGCGAGCCCGTCGTACGTCGCGGTGCCGCGGCCGATCTCGTCCAGCAACACCAGCGAGCGCGGCGTCGCGCCGCGCAGGATGTCGGCGGTCTCGGACATCTCGACCATGAACGTGCTCTGCCCCGCGCCGAGCCGGTCCGCCGCGCCGACGCGGGTGAACAAGCGATCCACGAGACCTATGGTGGCGCGCGTCGCGGGCACCCACGAGCCGCACTGCGCCAGGATCACCACCAGCGCGATCTGGCGCAGGTAGGTGCTCTTGCCGCCCATGTTGGGGCCGGTGAGCAGCAGGACCTGGCGCGAGGATGCGTCCAGGTGCACGCCGTTGGGCACGAACTCGCCGCGCGGCAGCAGGCGCTCGACCACGGGGTGGCGCGCAGCATCCAACTCCAGACGGTCGGAGTCCTCCACCACGGGCCGCGTCCAGCCGTAGCGTGCAGCCGCCTCCGCCAGCGCCGCCTCGGCGTCGAGCCGGCCAAGCGCTTCGGCGGCGGCTTGCAGCGCGGGCACGAAGAGCGCGACCCACGTGCGCAGCTCCACGAACAGGTCGTGCTCGCGCGCACGCAGCTTGTCCTCGGCCGCGAGCACCTCGCTCTCGCGCGCCTTGAGCGCCGGCGTCACGTAGCGCTCGGCGTTGGTCAGCGTCTGGCGGCGCTCGTAGTCGTTCGGCACCTTGTCGCGGTGCGCGTGGGTGACCTCGAGGTAGTAGCCGAACACGCGGTTGTACCCGACCCGCAGACTGGTGATGCCGCTGCGCGCGCGCTCGGTGGCCTCGAGTTCCGCGATCCAACGCTTGCCCGAGTGCGCGAGGTCGTCCAGCTCGTCGCGCACCGCGTCGAAGCCCGCGCGGAACACGCCGCCCTCGCGGCTGACCGGAGGCGGCTCGTCCACCAGCGCCGCGGTGAGCCGCTCGCCGAGTTCCGCGGGCAGCACAAGCGCCGCGCGCGAAGCGTCGATCGCGTCGCCCGCGAGACCGGCCAGCGCCAGCGAGAGCCCCGGCAGGCGCGCGAGCGTGTCGCGCAGCGCCGCCAGCTCGCGCGGGGTCGCGCGCGC
>CAIXRL010000137.1 GCA_903921835.1 Candidatus Eiseniibacteriota bacterium
CGGCGCCGGAGAGTGCTGCGGCGCCCGCCCGCCGTCGTCGAACGACCCGGTCCGCGCAACGGGACCCGAGTACCGCGCCTTCAGCTCCGAAAGTTCGTGCGCGGTGTAGATCGCGTGGCTGACGATCTGTCCGCGGCCGGGGGGCGTGAGCTCGATCATGAGGCCGCGCTCGAGCAGGGCGTCGACGATCGGCTGAAGCGTGGCGAGATCCGCGATCGGTTCCATCCGGGCGGCGCGGGCGCGAAGATCGCCCAGGGCCTGGGCGCCGCGCAGCAGGAGTTCCGCCATCACGGCCGCTTCGAGCCTGCTCACGCCGAGCCACTCGTAGGCGTGGTGCTTGTACTTGGGAACCCGGCCGAGCCAGTCGATCTCGCTCACCGCGCCGAGCGTGCACAACTCGCTCAGCGCCTTCTCGACGTCGAAGTCGTCGAAGGCCGCGATCGGATCACGGTTGTTCTTCTGGTTGCACCCCGTGACGATCGCATTGACCGTCATGGGGTGCGCGGACGGCGTGGTCTTGGCCTTCTCGATCAGCACGCCGAGCACGCGTCGCTGGGGCGCGTCGAGCGGCTTCCATGAAGGCGCCGCGGGCGAGCCGCCAGGAGGCGTGTGGGTCATGGTTCCTCGAAACGGTTGTGGGTGCGGCGGGAGGCCGGGGCGTGCGGCACCCGGGCGCCCATGTCACTGCACGAGGGTGACGCGGCGCACCACGTTCAGGTTCGGTCCCGTGAGGCGGACGAAGTACAGGCCGGGGCCGACGTTCCCGCCGGAGGAGGCTCGTCCCCACGACACGCTGCCCGCGCCCGAGGCGCCGTCGACCAGCCGCGCCACGCGCGCGCCGCGCACGTCGTACACGTCCACGTTGAGCGGACCGGCGCCGGCGTAGCGGACGGTCAGGTGGTCGCGAAACGGCGTCGGGCCCGCATCGAGACGTGCGCCGGCAATGGCGGAGGGCGCGACGCCCGCGTTGGACCCGGGCACGACCGGCTGTCCCGCGTCGACCCAGGCCGTATAGACGAGCGACGCGGTCATCTGCGTGGCCGCGTCGACCCGGGTCCGGGTCATGTCCTGCGTGCTGGTCCACAGCGACGTGTAGTAGGTGCTGTTGTACGACCCTCCCGAGGCAGCCTTCGCGGTGTTGTCCGCTGCCATGATCGTGCTCACCCCGGCCCACGAGGCCGTGAGGTTGTCGAATATCGCGTCCACGGCACTGGCGTAGTACGTGACGGGCATCACCGAAGTGTGGAGGTCGGCGATGTGCGAGGTCATCATGGTGGTTTCGTAGCGCGAATGAATGCCCGAGTTTCCGGTCATGGCCCCGTCGTAGTTCTGCGTGCAGTGGAGCGGCTGGTTGATGTCGCCCACGTAGTGGCACATGTCGGCGATGGTCAGGGCCGCCGCGCTCCAGTTCTGCGCCTGGAACTGCTGCGTCAGCGTGGCCACGTTCTCGCCCACGGCCCAGGGGACGATGCCGTTGTTGAGCACGACGGAGGCGCCGTACTGCGCCTCGAGCGTGGCCCTGCTGTGGGTCAGCGTGCCGGCGAGGAACGCCGGGTAGTAATCGGCGTCGATGTAGTGGCGGTAGCTCTCGCCGGGCACGGATCCCTTGCGCGTGTCCGGATCGGTGACGTGCAGGTTCACGATGCTGTCGTAGGCGCACAGGCCGGTCATGAGCGCCGGCAGGTGCTTCGAGTAGTTCTGGGCGATGTAGTGGTGGGTCCCCGCGCCCCACGTCCACCCCGGCACGGGGTGCGCCAGCCACAGCAGAGCGACGATCGCGACGAAGCGACGATGCAGAGGACGACGGGAGCGAAGCACGGGGGCACTCCTTCGGAGCGGGAAAGGGCCGGGATGCGGCCCGGGAAGGTATCTGGACGCCTGTAAGCGTACCAGTTTTGGCGCCCCTTCTGTTGAGCGCGATGCAGTTCGCCTCCGAGGGTCGGAAGCTCGCGGCGGCGCCGGCGGCTTGCCGCACGCTTGTCACGTTCCTCAACAGCCTTTGCCTCGGGCACATGATGAAGCAGTCGCCCGGGCGCCCGGGCCGGCGCAGCGTCGTCTCGTCTTCGGATCGGGCCGCGGCGACGCGAGAACTTGCCCTGGTGCCAGGGAGACTCTCCGCGTGGACTGCCTGATCGCGCGGGTGGTGGAGCGAGGAGCGCCGGTGGGTGATGCCCACGCCAGGCCCCGGTGTCGTCGTCTCCGGCTCCGCGCTCATGAAGAGCGAGGGCTGTCTGTGGCAGTCTGAGTGCAGGACCGGCACCGGAGCGTGATCGCGCGGGTGGGGAAACGCCGGTCTTCCCGATCCGTTCCGCTGGCCGCTGTCGACCCGGGCCGTGCCGGGGAACCCAACCCATCGGAGGCCGCAATGAAACGCACTCTGACCACCGTGATGATCCTCTGTCTTGCCGTCGTCTCGATCGTGCGCGCTCAGGAGGAGAAGGACATTGGCGGGGGCAAGGACCATCCGCTGTTCACGCGCATGCCCGGCTACTACATGTCGGGCTACGAGGTGAAGGACTTCGACAAGTACGATGTCAGCGCGTATCTCACCGGGCCGGACGCGGACTGGGAGGGGAAGATCACGATCATCAGTTACACGCGCATGGCAGGGACCAAGCCCGTGAGCATGCTGCAGGTCGGGCGCAACTACGAGAACGCGGTCAAGGCGATTGGCGGCAAGGTGCTCTCGTCAGGTGGCCGGTCGGTGCTGGCCAGGGTCCAGAAGGGTGGCGGTCTGACCTACGTGCACGCCGAGGCATTCAACGACGGCAGCGACTACACGCTCACGATCGTCGAAACGAAGGCGATGGAGCAGGAGGTCAAGGCGGACGCGTCGGCGCTGCGTGCGAGCCTGACGCTGACCGGCAAGGCGGTCGTGGAGGGCATCTACTTCGACACCGGCAAGGCGGTGCTCAAGCCGGAGTCCGACCCGGCGCTGGCGCAGGTGAAGCAACTGCTCGACACCAACTCCGCCATGATGCTCTTCGTGGTCGGGCACACCGACAACGTCGGCCTGCTCGAATCGAACCTCAAGCTGTCGTCCGATCGAGCCGACGCCGTGGTCAGGGCGCTCGTCGGGCGCGGCATTGCCGCGTCCCGGCTCAAGTCGGCCGGTGTCGGGCCGTACTGCCCGGTTGGCCCCAACACGAGCGAGGATGGCCGCGCCAGGAACCGGCGTGTGGAACTGGTGGCGCAGAAGTAGCGCCCCACGGGGGACGTGTACGCCGGGCAAGCCAGCGGGCGGTCAGCGGCCGCGCGGATCGGGTTGCGGGAGCCTGACTGCTCCGCGGGCCACGTGGGGGCGACGCGCCGGGTGTGGCAGTATGGAGAAGCGGGACGGTGGCGCCTCGGAATCGCGACTAGCCCGGTGTATTCATGAACCGCGAGCCGAGAGTGCGAGATGTGCGACAGCCGCAAGAAGATCGGCCGGCCGGACCCACCTTCGGTGGGTACCCCGGAACCGTGTTGTCCACACGATGAGGACAGCGGCCGGTCGAGCTTCGGGGTACCCACCGAAGGTGGGTCCGGATGACGCGCAGATCGCGCTCGTAGGCCGCGGGCTCATGAATAATGCGGGCTAGCCCGCGCGCCTTGAGCGCCTCCAGCACGGCCGGCACCTCCAGCGGCGACGCCAGCGTGGCGATCACGATGTTGGTCTCGGGCTCGATCACGCTCACGCCGGGCAGGCGCATGCCCGCGGCCAGCAACCTCGCGCGCGCGTGGTCGATGGCGAGCCGCTCGACGTGGTGGTCCAGCGCGTACAGGCACGC
>CAIXRL010000138.1 GCA_903921835.1 Candidatus Eiseniibacteriota bacterium
ACGAAGTAGACCAGCAACGGGATGGCAATGCGTACCACATCGAACGGCAACTGGACGATCATCTCACCCTTGAGGGAGAACATGACGATGATGGTGAACAGCAGGGCGATAAGCGTTATCGGGCTGATCTTCGGTATGAAACGTTTCTCGTACCACTCCCGGCCCCTGGCCGCGATGAGCGAGAAGCGGGAGGTGATCCCGGCGAGGAACGGGATGCCGAGGTAGATGAAGACGCTCCGGGCGATCTCTCCCATCGTGATGTGGACGGCCACGCCCTTCAGGCCGATCCAGCCGGGCGCGAGCGTGAGGAACACCCAGGCGTAGACCGGGAAGAAGAGCACCTGGAACACGGAGTTCAGCGCCACCAGCCCCGCGCAGTACTCGGGATCGCCCTTCGCGAGGTCGTTCCAGACGATGACCATGGCGATGCAGCGCGCCAGTCCGATCAGGATGAGCCCCACCATGTAGTCGGGTTTGTCGCGCAGGAAGACGACCGCGAGCGCGAACATGAGCACGGGACCGATGACCCAGTTCTGGAGCAGCGAGAGCGCGAGGACGCGGCCGTTGCGAAAGACGCGGCCCATCTCCTCGTAACGCACCCTGGCCAGCGGCGGGTACATCATCAGGATCAGGCCGATGGCAATGGGAACGGACGTCGTGCCGACATCGAAGTGGTCGATGAATGGCACAACCTGCGGGAACAGGAAGCCGACGCCCACTCCCACGCCCATCGCGAGGAAGATCCAGAGCGTGAGGTAGCGGTCGAGGAAGGACAGGCGGCCCACGATCCCTCCGGGCGCCGGCGCATGCCGCGCGGTGCTCATGTCCGCTCCTCCGTGCGTGCGGACTGCGCCACGGCCTGCTCGACCAGCGCGGAGACCAGCGTTTCGATCTGGTCGCGGACGGCCCGGAAGCCGCCGTCGGGAAGGTGCCGGGGATCGGGCAACGCCCAGTCGACACGGTGGCCCGCGGTCAGCGCCGGGCAGGCATCCCCGCAGCCCATGGTGACGACGTAATCCCACGTCGCCTCGGGCAGGTCGTCCAGTCCCTTGGACAACTGCCCCGCCAGGTCGATGCCCCTCTCCTTCATCAACTGAATCGCGCGCGGGTTCACCTGCCCCGAGGGCCGGGAGCCCGCGCTGAACGCGGCCACCCGCCCGCGACCCAGCGTGCGCGCGAATCCCTCCGCCATCTGCGACCGGTTGGAGTTCTCGATGCAGACGAACAGCAGTGTCGGTACGCTCTCAGGCACGCGCGCCGCCCGTCCTCGTCCGGCGGGGGCGTGCCGGCGCCGCCGGCATCGGGACCTGTGCAGCCGGGAGGGCGCAGAGCTTCGTCAGCGGGATCGCCTTGATCTCGCGCAAGCGCCTGCGGTCCGCGAGAATCGCAGGATCGCGATCGAGCGTGCCGCGCAGGAGACCGAGGACCGGCCCCGCGTGGGAGTTCCGGGTCTCGCTGGCCAGCGCGTATTCGATCCACTTGCCGTTGCGCCGATCCTCGACGAGCCCCGCGAGCTTGAGGATCGTCAGGTGCTTCGAGACCGTGGACGGCGCGAGGCCGAGGACAGCCTGTACCTGGCAGACGCATAGTCCGCCGCCCTCGAGCAGCTTGAGGATGCGGGTCCGCGTGGGGTCACCCGCGGCCTTCAGGGCCAGTTCGAAGTCGCGCATGAGGAACGCCTCCATTGGTTATATCGTCACATGACGAAGTGTAATGATGTGACGCGATCGGGTCAAGAAGCCACGCGATGGGCCCGGGCCGTTTGAGCTATCGTCGCCCGGCGCAGGCCTGACGTTTGGACGAACGAAGCGGGGAATCTCGAACATCGTGGGAGGCGGCCATGAAGGTGTGGAATCGGGGCTTCCAGCTGACCTGGCTGGGCCATAGCGCGTTCGAACTGGTCACGGCGTCCGGCAGGGTGGTGCTGCTCGACCCGTGGCTCGAAGGCAACCCGAGCTGTCCCGCCGATCGCATGCACCCGGCGCAAGCCGACGTCATCGCGATCTCGCACGCGCACGGCGACCACGCGTCGCAGGTGCCGGCACTGGTCGCCGCGCTCGGCTGCCCGGTCGTGTGCGGCTACGAAGCGTCTGTGTATCTCGAGAGCCAGGGTGTGGGGACATGCATGCCCATGGGCAAGGGCGGCACGCAGACGGTCGCGGGGGTCGCGTTCACCATGACGCATGCCACGCACTCCTCGAGTTTCGACGAGCCGGGCAGGCCCAGCGGCGGCGGCGAGGCGGGCTACGTGCTCACGCTGGAGGACGGCACCCGGATCTACTCCGCGGGCGACACGGGCCCGACGATGGACATGATCGCCGTGCGTGAACTGTACGCGCCGGAGATCGCGATCCTGCCCATCGGGGACCTGTTCACCATGGGCCCGCGCGAGGCGGCGTGGGCCGCGGAGAAGCTGGGTGCGAAGTGGCTCGTGCCCATGCACTACCGCACGTTCCCGGGGCTCACCGGCACGCTCGCCGCGTGGCGCGTGGCGTTGAGGGCGCGTGGGATCACGGCCGAGGTGATCGCTACGGAGCCGGGCGTCGCGGTGAGCTGAAGCGCCGGCGCGGCGTCCCGCGCTACGTGTTCGCGGTCAGCGCCGCGTAGACGTCGTAGAGCGCGTGCACGACGATCGCGGTGGTCGTGTTGGTGCGGGCGCGGATGCCGCCGAGCGCCAGGCCCAGCAGGCCGATCGTCGCCATGCCGAACCACGTGTACTGCACGTGCGCCGACGCGAACAGCACCGCGCACAGCACGACGCCGAGCCGGGGCTGCAGCGCCCCGCGCAGGGAGACCTCCTCGCCCAGCCCCGCGCACAGGCCGAGCAGCAGCGAGGTCGCGACCGGGAGGTTGCCCGCGATGAGCAGCGTGACGTCGCGGTCCCGCTGCCAGAGCGCGGGGAAGACGTGGTGCTCGAGCCACTCGGTGCCCGAGTTGAGCCCGACGAGCGCCCCAACGCCCACCACGACCACGATCCAGTACGCGGGCCGCATGGCGGTCAGCCCCAGCCGCTGGAGCGTGGCGCGCCCGCCGCGGCGCACGAGCCAGCCCACGCCCGCGAACGCAATCGCCAGTTCGCCGATGAGCTGTGCGACCAGCGTACCGGGGTCGGCGAGCGCGGTTCCGGAAGCGGTCGCGCTGGCGATGAGCAACGGCGACAGGATGCTGGCGGGCACGGGGAGCAGCAGGCCGAGCACGACGAGCCGCGCGGTGAGGCGGCGCGTGCGACCGACCGCGCCGCGGAAGAGCGCGCGCGTCGCCGCGTCCGCCAGCGGGCGCACGACCAGCGCGAGGCTGATCAGGGCCGCGCCGGCGCACCAGTACGCGGCAAAGCGGTGCGGATGCGCCGCGTCTCCCGTCCAGGCGTAGGCGGCGAACATGGCGTAGAACGCCGCACCCGAAACCGGCACGAGCGCCCGGACCGCGGCGCGGAACAACACGCCGTGCAGGCTGCGCCCCGGCAGTTGCTCGCGGACGAAGGCGCGGTAGCGATCGAGCACCGCGGCCGCGTCGGTGGCCTGCGCCAGCGCGAAGGCGCCGGCAGCCGCGAAGAAGACGCCGCCCTCCGGATGATCGAGCAGCAGGCAGGCGATGCCGCCCGCGGTGATCATCCCGAGCCACGCGAGCAGTCCGTGCTGGATCGCGGCGGCGTCGAGGGCCGGAGCATCGCCCGGCGCCGCTGCCGCGGCGGTGAGGGACGCTCCGTCGCCGCCCCCGGGGTCGCGTTCGCCGGGCGCGGGAGTGGGGCTGCCGCAGGGCGCTTGCGTCGGATCGTCCATGCGGCGAGCATAGGGGCTCGCCGCAGGAGGGTCCACCGATGACGCTGACCGTGCTGTTCTTCGCCCAGGCACGCGAGCAGGCCGGTTGCTCGAGCACGACGCTCGACGTGCCCGCGGGCGGTCGCGTCCGCGATGCGCTCGATGCGATCGTGGCGCGGCACGCCGGACTGGCGCCGCTGCGCGATCACGTCGCTCTGTCGCTGAACGGCGTGCTGGCGCGCGGCGACGAGCCGCTCGTGGATGGCGCGGAGCTGGCGCTGCTGCCGCCTGTGAGCGGAGGGTGAGCGGGGTAGCCGCCAGGACCGCGGGGAAGCCGGCGGGGCGCATGGCGCGGCCGGGGGGCCGTGGTGCGACCGTCCGCGCGACGCGCGACCGTCCGCCCGCCGCGCGCACCGCACGACTGCTGCGCGCCACGTGGAGCTTCGAGCCGCTCACGCGCGCACGCTGGGCGGACTTCGCGGCGCTGTTCGGCGAGAAGGGCGCGTGCGGGGGCTGCTGGTGCATGTGGTCACGGCTGCCCGCGAAGGAGTACCGCGAGAAGGGCCCGGACGGCAGGCGTTCCGCCATCCGGCGGCTCGCGGGCTCGGACGAGCCGCCCGGCCTGCTCGCGTACGACGGCGCGCGCGCGGTGGGCTGGATCGCGGTCGGGCCGCGCGCGTCGTTCCGCCGGCTCGAGACGTCCCGCGTGCTGGCGCCGGTGGACGCGCGGGAGGTCTGGTCCACGCCCTGCTTCTTCGTGGCGCGCTCGCATCGCGGTCGCGGCCTGACGTGCGCGCTCATCCAAGCCGCATGCCTGTGGGCCGCCGCGCGCGGGGCCACGTGCGTCGAGGGTTACCCGGTGGACACGCGCGGGCGCCGGCAGGCTGCGGCGTTCGTGTGGCCCGGCCTGCCCGCGGCGTTCGCCGGTGCGGGTTTTCGCGAGGTCGCCCGGCGCTCACCCGCGCGGCCCATCGTGCGCCGCACGCTCCGCGCGCCGCGAAAGGCGGCGGCCCGTGGCTGAGCTGACGCGCGCGCTCATCGACGCCGGCGCGCTCGCGGCCGCCGCCTCGCGGCCCGATTGCGGGGCCGTACTCGCCTTTGTCGGCACCACGCGCAATCACCACGACGGGCGCGCCGTCGTCCGGCTCGAATACGAGGCCTACGAGCGCATGGCTGTGGAAGCGCTCGGATGCATCGAGCGCGAGGCCTGCGCGCGCTTCGCGATCGCGTCGTGCGCGATCGTGCACCGGCTGGGTGAGGTGCCGCCGGCGGAGGCGAGCGTCGCGGTGGTCGTGGCCGCGGCCCACCGCGGTCCGGCGTTCGATGCGTGCCGCTGGGCGATGGACGAACTCAAGCGCACGGCGCCGATCTGGAAGAAGGAACGCTTCGCCGACGGCGGCGAGGAGTGGGTGGGAGGCACGCCGCTCGCGTAGGTACGTGCCGCCCGCAGCGCGGCGTTCAGCGCGCGAAGGCGCGCAGCGCCGGCAGCGCCGCTCCGCTCGAATCGAACAGCGCGCAGTTCTCCCAGGGCGAACCGCCCCGGGGCGCGGCGATCCACGCCGGTTCCCACCACCACACGCCGGCGCCGCGGCCGTCCGGCACGTCCTCGACCGCACGCCGCACCGCACGCGCGAACGCGGCCTGGCCGGCGGGCGTCGCCGGGAATCCCGCGAGCAACTGCCCGGGGCTGCCGACCAGGTTGCGCCCGGCGTCGAACCATCCCAGCGTCCACGGGTACGCCGTTTCCACCACCATGACGTCGCGCCGGTAGCGCCCGGCCAGCGCTGCCAGGTTCGCGCGCAGCGCGTCGAGCGAACCGTGCCACCACGGGTAGTACGACAGCCCGATCGCGTCGAACGGCACGCGCGCGGCGACCAGCCGGTCCAGCGTGCGCACGCACGCGGCGCGGTCGCCGCCGGCAGCGAGATGGACGACGACGCGCGCAGTGGGGCAGGCCGTGTGCACGCCGCCGGCCGCCGCGGCGAGCGCCGATGTGAACGCCTCCCAGTGCGCCGGCGTGTCGAACGGGCCGCCGATGCGGGCGGCGTCCCACAACATGCCGGCGTCCACCTCGTTGCCGATCTGCACGGCATCCGGTGGCGTCCCCTGGGCGGCCAGCGCCGCGACCGCCGCGCGCGCATAAGCCCCCACGCTGTCGGCGAGCGCCTCCGCGGACAGTCCGAGCCAGGCGGCCGGCGCCGCCTGGTGGCCCGGGTCCGCCCACGTGTCGGAGAAGTGCAGGTCGAGCAGCACGCGCAGGCCGGCCGCATGCGCCCGGCGCGCCATCGCGAGCGTCGAGTCGAGCCCGCACTCGCCGCGCGCAGGCGAGTGCCAGAGCCGCAGGCGCACGGCCGTGAAGCCGTTGCGCCCGAGGACCGCGATGGCGTCGGCAGGGCCCGTGGAATCGCGGAACGTCGCACCGTTCGACTCGACGCGCGGCAGCGACGAGAGGTCGGCACCGAGCTCGAAGGCGTGGCGCGGCGGCGCCGCCCACGCGCCGCCCACGACGAGCAGCGC
>CAIXRL010000139.1 GCA_903921835.1 Candidatus Eiseniibacteriota bacterium
CCGGGCAGTCTTCGGGCGCCGATCTGGCCGGCGCGCTGATTCGCTCGCCCCTGGCGACAGGGCTCTTCCACCGCGTCATCCTGATGAGCGGTGGCGCGTCCGACGGATACCTGCCGCTCGCCGAGGCGGAGCGGGCGGGCGCGGCGTGGGCGAGGACTTGCCAGGACAGCTCGCTCGCGGCGCTGCGCGCGTTGCCCGCCGCCGGAACCCTGGTCGGCGGGTCCTTCGGGCTCGTGGCGGACGGCTGGTGCCTTCCCGCGAACGGACCGATCGCTCCGGTGAACGACGTGCCGATCCTCTTCGGCATGACCGCGGATGAAGGCAGCAGTGACCCCACGTACGGCAAGGTCACGGCTGCGGCGTTCGCGGCGTTCGCACGCTCGCACCTGGACACGCTGGCGGACGAGGCGCTGCAGCTCTATCCATTCTCCAACGACGAGCAGGCCGGGCTTGCGCAGAAGCAGAGCATGCGCGACCTCGGGCTCTTCGGGACCCTGCGTTGGGCGCGCACGCGCGCCGCGCGGAGCCACGCGCCACTGTACGCGTACTATTTCACGCGCGGCATCCCCTGGCCCGAGCATCCTGAGTTCGGCGCGTTCCACACCTCCGACGTGCCCTACGCATTCGCGAACCTCCGGCTGCTGCACCGTCCCTGGCAGGAGGCCGATCGCCGCCTGTCCGAGACGCTCGCGGCGTACTGGGTCCGCTTCGCCCTGACCGGAGATCCGAATGGTCCGGGATTGCCGGAGTGGCCGGCGTTCGATCCCGGCGAGCCGCGGCTGCTGGAGCTGGGTGCCACCGTGGCCCCGCGCCCGATCCTCGAAAAGCGGCGCGTGGAGTTCTACGAGAAGTGCATGGCGCTTCCCCGGCGCGAGTAGCGGGGAATCCGTTCGACAACGCCATCCCGTCGACAACGCCATCCTCCCTGCACACGCCGGAGATGGGCTACTATCACTGCCGACTTGGCGATTCTCGCCCCGTCGTTGGACCTGGTGAGTCACAGGTAGCGGCGGAGCGCGACGAATCGTGTGTCCGGGAGACCGCAGGGTCCGGCGGGGTTGCCCTGCCACGATCGATCCAACACACGAACGAGGAGTTTGAGAATGGCCGCGCGGAACTGGAATCTCGTCACCATCATCGCCACCGTCGGGCTGCTGGGGTTGCTGCAGCGCGCCGCGACTGCGCAGATCGCCGATCCGAACCTGTGGGTGACGAATGGGACCGTGAGTGCGACCGCCCTGCAGGGAAGCACGTTGTACATCGGCGGCAGCTTCACGTGGGTGGGACCGCAGACAGGGGCGTTTGTGGCGATCGACGCGGGAAGCGGAACGCCACGTTCTGGCTGGCCCCGGGTGAACGGTTCGGTGAATGCGGTGGCGGCGGACGGGACTGGGGGCTGGTACATCGGCGGGGACTTCACCGGGGTTGCCGGTGTGCCCCGACTGAGGCTGGCGCACCTGTCAGCGAACGGGGCCCTGGACGCCTGGAATCCGGGTGCTGACAACGGGGTCAACGCACTCGCCGTAAGCGGAAACACCGTCTACGTGGGGGGGGTGTTTGCCAGCATCGGCGGGCAGCCGCGTGCCTTCATCGCATCACTCGACGCGACGACCGGGCAGGCAACAGGATGGAGCCCGGATGCGGATGGCCAGGTCTTCACCCTTGCGGTGAGCGGGACCACCGTCTACGCGGGGGGAGGGTTCACCACCATCGGGGGGCAGTCGCGCACCTTCATCGCGGCGCTGGATGCGGCGACGGGACAGGCGACGGCCTGGGACCCGAGTCCTGACTGGGATTGGGACAGTTATGTCTTCAGCATTGCAGTGAACGGTGGCAGCGTGTACGCGGCGGGAATCTTCACGAGTATCGGCGGCAAGTCGCGCAGTGGCCTCGCGGCGCTGGATGTTACGACCGGGCAGGCGACGGCATGGAACCCTGGGCTGAACGGCATTGTCAGCACCATCGCGCCAAGCGGAAGCGTGGTCTACGTCGGAGGACGCTTCACCAGCATCGGTGGACAGCCGCGTGCCGACCTCGCTGCGCTGGATGCCGTGTCCGGCCAGGCGACCGCATGGAACCCGGGCGCCGACAGCGGGGTCACCGCGCTCGCCGTCAACGGGAACACCGTCTACGCGGGGGGAGCCTTTGCCAGTATCGGCGGCCAGGCGCGCAACAAGCTCGCCGCGCTGGACGCGGTGACCGGGCAGGCGACGGCATGGAATCCGCGTGCCGACGACGGGGCCCGCGCGCTCGCCGTGAATGGCAGCACCGTCTACGCCGGCGGCTCGTTCAGCAGCATCGGCGGCCAGGCGCGCAGCAAGATCGCGGCCCTCGATGTCAGGACCGGCCAGGCGACGCCTTGGAACCCGAGCGTGGGCGGCTACTACTACGACTACCACGTCACGTCTCTCGCGGTGAGCGGGCACGTCGTCTACGCGGGGGGCCTCTTCGGCAGCATCGGGGGCGCCACCCGAGATTGCATCGCGGCGCTGGATGCGACGACCGGGCAGGCGACGGCATGGAACCCCAGCGCCTACGGTGGTGTCTACGCGCTCGCGGCGTCCGGGAACACGTTGTATGCGGGTGGCTTCTTCAACAGTATGAGCCCGCAGTCGAGCTCCTTCATCGCCGCGGTGGACTCGGCGTCGGGGCACGCGAAGGCGTGGAACCCTGACGCGAACGAGCGGGTCTTCTCCCTCGCGGTGAGTGACAACAGGGTGTACGCCGGCGGCTTCTTCACCCAGATCGGCGGTCAGTCGCGCAGCGCGATCGCGGCGCTGGACACAACCACGGCCCAGGCGCTCAACTGGAACCCGGGTGCGAATGGATTGGTCCAAGCGCTCGCAGTGAGCGAAGGCACCGTCTATGCGGGAGGATTGTTCAGCGCCGTGGGCGGTCAGCCGCGCAACGCTATCGCTGCGGTGGACGCGGTTACCGGGCAGGCGACGGCCTGGAACCCGAACGTTGTCGGCGACAACTTCGGCTATCAGATCTCAGCCCTCGCCGTGAGCGGCAACAGGGTGTATGCGGGTGGTTACTTCATCGGCATCGGCGGCCAATCGCGCCGCAACCTGGCCGCGCTTGACGCGTCGACCGGGGCGGCAACCAGCTGGAACCCGGCACCGGACGCCCAGGTCACGGCCGTTTCCGCCATCGGGGACACGGTGTACGCGGGGGGCAGCTTCACTCAGATTGCTGGCCGCAGGGTGGGCTGCCTGGCCCGACTTCTTCCGGCCCCAACCGCACCTCCCGTCGTCACCACGCTCTCGCCCAATGGCGGCGAGGTGGTCATCGTCGGCTCGGTGCGCCGCGTCACTTGGGACGCCGCGGCCGAGTACCCCGGCATTCAGTCGGTGGATCTCTACGTTTCGCGGACCGGCCCGTCGGGCCCGTGGGAACTTGTCGCCGCAGGCGCGCCCAACTCGGACAACTATGACTGGAAGGTGACGGGCGGCTCGGGATTCGGCAACTGCTACCTGCGGGTGGACGCGCGTGACTGGGCGGGTACGACGAGCACGGACGTAAGCAATGCGGCGTTCAGCATCGTGGACCTGTCAGGGGCGCCCGGACCGGAGGCCGTGACGGCGTTCGCGCTCGAATCACCCGCTCCCAACCCGGTCCGGAGTGAGACGGCCGCGATCACCTACGCGGTGCCGCGGCGTTCGCACGTGCGGCTGGCGTTGCTGGACGTGCAGGGACGCGAGGTGACGGTGCTGGCCACCGGGGAGCAGGAGCCGGGCCGGCACGTTGCACGGCTGAATGCGGACCGGCTGCGGCCGGGGATGTACTTCCTGCGTCTGCAGGCGCCAGCGGTGGAACTGACCCGGCGGGTGGTGGTGATTCAGTAGCGCCGATCTTGAACCGCAGGTATTCGATCGGCGCTTAGCCCGCATTATTCATGAGCCCGCGGCCTACGAGTGTCGGTTTTCAGAACCATGGGACCCCGGATTTGCAGAACCATTCCCCCCCGGATCCCTCACCGCGTGACGGGTGGAACGTCGTCTATGCAGCCTCCTGTTGTCCAGACCCGAGCTTGGGCTTGAGCCGTGGCCGGTACG
>CAIXRL010000140.1 GCA_903921835.1 Candidatus Eiseniibacteriota bacterium
CACGCGCTGCTCGAGCGCCACGATGGCGGGCTGTGGCGCGTGCTGCACGATCGCGTCGTGGAAGTGGACGGCGTGCGCGGGGCGGGGTTGTCGTGGGTGCCCATCACGCCGTTCGCGCTCAAGGACTGGGAGCGCTGGGAGGACGGCGAGCCGGAGGCGCCGACGCGGCTCGCGGGCTGGAGCAGCCGCGAGGGCTCGTTGCGCGAGTTCGCGTTCGACGCGACGCGGCGCGAGCCGACGATCGCGGGCGCGCTCGCCTCGCTCGCGGAGCGCACGCCGGCCGCGCAGACGCTCTTCGTGCTGCACTCGCCGCCGCGCGACACGCACTGCGACGTCATGGCCGGCGGGCTCCATGTGGGCTCGCGCGCGATCCGGCGGTTCGTCGAGACGCACCAGCCGCCCCTGGTGTTGAGCGGGCACATTCACGAGTCGCCCCGCGTCTCGGGAGCATGGCAGGATGCGGTCGGCCGTACGATCGTGGTGAATCCCGGGCAGTTCGGCAGCCCACAGCTGTGCGGCGTGTGGTTCGATCCCGCGCGCGTCGCGGAGACGCTGCGCCATACCGGCCACGCCTGACAACGGCGGACCCCGCGCGGAATGCGCGCCGGCGCGAAACCCTCTAGGCTGAGGATGCACCCACGGGGAGAGCGAGGCTCCCCCTCGCCTTCACCGCTTGCGAGGACACATGCGATTCCCGACCCGATTCCTGTTCGCCGCGCTGCTCGCCGCATTCGTCGCCCTGCCCGCGCGCGCCGCGCAGTGGAAGGCGTGGAATCCCGGGCTCAAAGCCGCTCGCGCCGCGCACAAGCCGATGCTCGTGGACGTCTATACGGACTGGTGCGGCTGGTGCAGGCGCATGGATCGGGACGTGTATGCGCGCGCCGACGTGAACGCCTACCTGGCGTCGCACTTCGTGACCGTGAAGCTCGACGCCGAGGGCGGTGAGCTCGAGAGCTACCAGGGACGCGACTACTCGGGGCGCTCGCTCGCGGCCGAGTTCGGCATCGACAGCTATCCGACCACCGTGTTCTTCTCCGCGACTGGCGACCGGCTCGTGAACGTGCCCGGCTACGTCGAGCCTGGGCGCTTCCTGCTCCTGCTGCGCTACATCGGCGACGGCCACATGGCGCGCAAGGAGAAGTGGGACGACTACGTGAAGCGCGCGCAGGGAGGCCGCTGACCATGTCGCTGCTCACCGGGGTGACGTTGCTCGCGGTGGACACCGAAACCACGGGGTTCGACGTGGGCAAGGGCGAGCGGGTCGTCGAGGTCGCGTACGTCAGGATCGCGGACGGCCGGATCGCGGGGGAGTGGTCGAGCTTCGTGCACCCCGGCAAGCCGATCCCGCCGGAGGTGACCAGGATCCACGGCATCACCGACGCGATGGTGGCCGGCGCACCGCCCCTGGCGGAGGTCGGGCGCGCCCTGCGCGAGGCGTGCGCGGACCTGCCGCTCGTGTTCCACAACGCGCCGTTCGACCTGCCGTTCCTTCGCGTGCTCTTTGAAGAGGCGGGCGTGCCCCCGCTGCGGAACCCGATCGTGGACACGCTCGGCCTGGCGCGCGAGCTCAACGGCTCGAGCGGAAACAGGCTCGAGGAACTGTCCCGCAAGCTGGCCCTTCCCAAGCGGCAGAGTCCGGTGGAGCGCCCCGGGGCGAGCGCCGTCACCGACCACGGTGCGATCTGGGATGCGTACCTGACCGCCCAGCTGCTCCTCAGATTCGCCGAGCGCTGGGAGGCCGGCCGGGGGCCGTGCTCGCTGGCCGAACTGGCCGCGGCCAGCATGGACAAGATGCGGCTGACCGCGCGGCGCTGAACGGACATTGCCCCGCGCACCGCGACAGCGGATAATCCCCCACTCGACCCGACCTTTCGCGCGCCGCGCGCGCGCCGCCACGGAGCGTTGATGCAGACCATGAACATTCCCGACATCGGACAGGCCGCGCCGGACTTCCGCCTGCGTGCCGCCGACGGCACGTTCTACACGCTGTCCGAGTACCTGGGCGACCAGAACGTCCTGCTGGTGTTCTATCCGCTCGCGTTCTCGCCCGTGTGCACACACCAGCTGCCCGAGCTCCAGGCGATGCTGCCCCGCTTCGAGGCGGCGGACACCGCCGTGTTCGGCGTCAGCGTGGACAGCCACTGGTCGAACGCAGCGTTCGCCCGCTCGCTCGGCGTGCGCTTCCCGTTGCTTTCGGACTGGAAGCGCGAGGCGAGCGCCGCCTATGGCGTGCTGCTCCCCGACCAGGGCTACAGCGGGCGCGCGTCGTTCCTCGTGGACAAGCAGGGGCGGATCCTGTGGCGGGAAATCAGCGAGAACACGGGCAACATCGAGGAGATTCCGAGCCTCGAGGCGGCGCTGGCGGCGCTCGCGAAGGCCTGAAGACGCGCCGATCCCGCCCGACGGCCGCGCGCGCGCCGCGCGCCGTGGTGCTCGTGGTGGACTGCGAGGCCGACGCCGCCCGCGCGCTCGTGGCCAGCCTGCGCGCGCACGGCTTCGACGTGGCGTGGGCGCACGACGGCGAGAGCGCGGTTGGCGTGCTTGGCCGCACGCGCGTGGATGCGCTCGTCTGCGC
>CAIXRL010000141.1 GCA_903921835.1 Candidatus Eiseniibacteriota bacterium
CTGCGCCGGCCGCTCATCGCCGTCGCGCCGGGACGGTTGCTGGCGACCCCGGCGCCGCCGCGCCCGGCTCGCCGCAGGTTCGCGTTCCCATCGGTGCCGGCGCTGCCGCTGCAGGTGGTCGTGCCCGCGCTCGCGGGTGTGCTCGCCGGCCTGTTCGCGCTGGCCACGCTCGCAATCGCGCTGCGTCGCGATCGGCGCGGCCACGTCTGGCAGCTCGCGCGCCGCGGCCTGACCCCGGCGCGAATCGCACGCACGGCGCGCGTCCCGCAGGACGCGGTGCGCACGCTGCTGACCCCGGGACTCGGCGCGCGCCGCTGATCGCCCGGCACCCGGGCGCCCGGAAGTTCCGCCCGCCCGGCAATACCTGCCGCCCGCGGGCCCGCGGGTTTCGGCGGCCGCCCGCCAATACGCGGTGAACAAGCCACTTCCGGCCCCGCGGGAACGCGGCACATGCCTTGCAACCAGCCTTCCGGAACCGCCACATCCGTGGCGCGCCATTTCGGAGGACGCATGCCGCTGCAGGGCATCCTGAACACCGCGCGAACGCTCTCGTTCTACGGGCGCCGCCAGGAAGTGACGGCGAACAACCTCGCCAACGCCACGACGGACGGCTTCAAGGCCGACCGCGTGCTCGCGCACACCCTGATCGGCTCGATCACGGCCGTGCCCGTGCAGTCGACCGATCTGCGCCAGGGCACGGTCCGCGAAACCGGGCGTTCGCTGGACCTCGGGCTCCAGGGCGATGGCTACTTCGTGGTTTCCACGGCACAGGGCGAGCGGCTGACGCGCGGCGGCTCGTTCCGCATCGACTCCGCCGGGCGCCTGGCCAACGCGCAGGGCGATCTCGTACTCGGGGACGCGGGGCCCATCGTGCTGGAGGGCGGCAAAGTCGAGGTGCGGGGCGATGGCAGCGTCATGGTGGACGGGCAGGGCGCGGGGCGGCTTCGCGTCGTGACCCCGGACGATCCGCAGAAGCTGGTCAAGGAAGGCTTTGGGCGGTACGCGCCCGGTGGGGAGGTTCACGCGGTGGACGAGGACACGACGCAGGTTCGGCAGGGAGCGGTGGAGGAGGCGAACCTCGATCCGCTGCTGTCCATGGTGGACCTCGTGACCATCCAGCGCGCCTACGCGGCGAACGTGGACGCTCTCAAGGCCATGGACAGCGTGCTGGGAGCGGTCACCAACGACGTGGGCAAGGTCATCTGATCCGGCGCCGGCGCGGCTTGCCCGCGACCGGCACGGCACGGAAAGGACGGGGCATGAACGGCAGCATGCGCACTTCCGCGAGCGGCATGGCCGCACAGCAGCGGATGATCGACGTCATCGCGAACAACCTCGCCAACGTCAACACGACCGCATTCAAGCGCAGCCGCGTCAGCTTCGAGGACGTGCTCTACGAGACCCTCGAGGGCGCGCGTGTCGTCAACTACCAGGGCTCGCAGACCGTGGCGCCCGTGCAGGTCGGCAAGGGCGTGCGCGTCGGCGCCATTCTCCGGCTCGAGACGCAGGGCTCGCCCGAGTCCACGCAGCGCTCGCTGGACGTGGCGATCGAGGGCGACGGCTACTTCCAGATCCAGCGCCCCGATGGCTCGACGGCGTACACGCGCGACGGCGGCTTCAACATCTCCGACCAGGGGCAGATCACGACCAAGGACGGCTACCTGGTCCTTCCGGGGGTCACGGTCCCGTCGGATGCCAGCGCCCTGACCATCTCCGCGAACGGCACCATGAGCGTGCTGCAGGCCGGCCAGAGCGCCAGCGTGGAGATCGGCCGCATCGAGCTCGCGCGCTTCCTCAACCCCAGCGGCATGCTCGCGCTGGGCGAGAACCTCTACCAGACCACTCCCGCCTCGGGCGAGCCGATGCTCGGCTTCCCGCAGGACCAGGGCTTCGGCCAGTTGACCCAGGGCTCCCTCGAGTCGAGCAACGTCGAGATCGTGCAGGAGATGACCGACATGATCGCGGCGCAGCGCGCCTACGAGATCAACGCCAAGGCGATCAAGAGCGCCGAGGACATGATGCAGGCGACCAATGAAATCGCTCGCTAGCTGGTTCCTGGCGGGGTTGTCCCCGCTGCTGCTGGCCGGCCGCGCCGGGGACGCGCCGGTCTCGCGCGCCCTCGCCTCGCGCGTGGGAGCGCGCATCGCCGACGCGTGGCGGGTTCCGGTCCAGCAGGTGCGGCTGCAGTGGGGCCGCTCGAGCGGAACCGGATCGCCGTCCGACGAAACCACGTTCCGCATCCTGGGCCGGGGTGAGGACGGCTGGTTCGTCGTGGTGTTCGACCCGGCGGCGAACACGGCGATGGCCGTGCGCGTGCGCGCGGGGATCGAGCGCCCCGTGATGGTGGCGGCGCATTCGCTGCCTGCCGGCTCGCGGCTCGCCGACGGCGACCTGCGCGAGGAGATGCGCGTCCACTGGGGCGTGCCGGCGACGGATTCGGTGACGACGCCGGGCACGGGCTGGGAGGTGCGTCGGCCGCTCGGTGCGGGCGAGGTCGTCGCCGCGCCCGCGGTGGCGCCGCCGCCACTCGTGTTCGCGGGCCAGCCGGTGAAGCTCGAATGGCAGCGCGGTGGCGTGGAAGTGTCCGTGATGGGGATTGCGCTCAACAGCGCGCGCCGCGGCGAGACCGTGCGCGCACGGCTCGAGGAACGACCCGCGCGCCTGACGGGAACCGTCGTCGCGCCGGGAACGGCCGTGCTCGTGGCCGGGGAGGCGGGACGATGAGGTGGAGGATTCCGACGCTGGTGCTGCTGCTGGCGGTACTGGCTCCGCAGGCCCACGCACAGGACGCGGCCGCGCCCGACTCGGCCGCGCTTCCCGATTCCGTCGCGACGCCGGCGCCGGTCAAGCCGCCGCGCGCCTCGTGGCTCTCCGACCGGCTGCCGCTGCGCGTCGGTGACCTGGTGACGATCGTCGTGAACGAGCAGACGGCCGCGAACGAGCACGTCTCACAGATCGCGACCGGCAACCGCTCACAGCGGGCGGATCTCAACGCCGGCATCGGCGTCGATTCGCAGATCGGGCCCAACAAGTCCTTCGGCACCGGTATGACCAGCGGCTCGCGTGACGTCGGCGACGCCGGGCGCACGGCGGACTTCACCGCCGTGCTCACGGTGCGGATCGTGGAGATCGCACCCAACGGCGTCGCGAAGATCAGCGGCAGCAAGAAGGTCACGGTGGACGGCCGCGTGCAGGACGTCACGCTCACCGGGGTCATCCGGGCGGCCGACGTGGACGCGCACAACCAGGTGCGCTCCGACCGGCTGGCCGACGTCGTGCTCACCTACAAGGGCAAGAAGATCGCGCCCAAGGCGGGCTTCCTGGGCTCCTTCCTGGCGAAACTGTGGCCATGATGCCCGCCCGCACGCCGCTGCGCCCCGCGCTCACGCTCCTGCTCGCGCTCTGCCTGGCCGTCCCCGCGGCGCGCGCGCAGGCTCCGGCCCGCGTCGGCGACCTGACCCTGCACCCCGGCAACGTGCCGCGCCGGCTGGTGGGCTACGGCATCGTCACCGGTCTCGACGGCAGCGGCGACCGCAGCTTCGGCGGAACGGGCGCCACCACGCCCTCGGTGCGTTCGGTCATGAACCTGCTCCGGCGCTTCAAGGTGGAGGTGCCGCCCGAGCAACTGCGCCTGCGCGACGTCGCGGCCGTCGTGGTGACGGCCGAGGTGTCGCCCTACCTGCGGGCGGGCGGTCGCTTCGAGGTCCAGGTGTCGGCGCTCGGCGATGCGTCGTCGTTGCGCGGCGGCGTGCTGTGGATCACGCCGCTGGTTTCGGACCCCGACGAACCGCCGGTTGCGACCGCGCAGGGCAGTCTCTTCCTCGCGGCGAACGACGCCGCGCACGGCGTCTCCGCCCGGCGCTCGAACACGGGCCGCGTGCCGCAGGGTGGCGTGCTGGAGCAGGATCCCGAGAGCATTCCGCCGAACGTTCCACGCCTCCTGCTCAAGCAGCCCGACCTGCCGACCGCTTCGCGGATCGCCGCGGCGCTCAACGCGACGTTCGGCGACGGTACGGCGAAAGTCGATGATCCCGGCTCGCTCACGCTGCAGCCCAGGGGCGCGACGCCCGAGGCCGTGATGACCTTCTTCGCTGCGCTGGACACGGTCGCCGTCGTAACGCAGGGCCCCGCCCGCATCGTCATCGACGGGCGCGAGGGCACGCTCGTGAGCGGCGGCGACGTGCGACTCGGACCCGCGCTGATCACCCATCACGGGGTCACGCTCGCGATCGGCGGCGCGGGGGCCGTCCCCACCGGCGCCGCGGCGGATTCCACGGCGCGCGAGGGGCTCGTGCGCATGAACGCGCGTGCCACGGTGCAGGACGTCGCGGCCGGCCTGCACGCCGCGGGCGTGCGCGCGGAGGACATGGCGGCGATCTTCGAAGCGCTGCAGGCGGCCGGCGCGCTGCGCGCCGAGGTCGTGGTCCGATGACGCCGGTCGGGGGCATCGGGGGCCTGGGCGGGGGCGTGCCGGCTTCGGCGACGGACACGCGGGCGAAGGTGCACCAGCTGGCGCACGACCTCGAGGGCGTGTTCCTCAATCAGCTCTTCCAGGTCATGCGCCAGAGCGTGCCGCAGGACGGCGCGATCGACACGGCGCCCGGCCAGGAGATGTTCACACAGCTCTTCGACGAACGGATCGCGAACGAGGCCTCGCGTCGGATGACGCACGGCCTGGGTGAGGCGCTCTACCGCCAGCTCGCCGCGCGGCTGCCGGCCGACGGCACCACGGAGGCGAGATGACCCCGGCGATGGCGACTGCACCCGCGGAAGGGATGGGCATGGACATGCAGACGGACGAGGCACTGGCCGGCCTGGCGCGGGTGCTGGCGCGCGAAGCGGCGGCCGTGCGCGAACTGCGCGATGCGCTGGTGCGCCAGCGCGAGGGTGTCGCCGGGAACGCGATCGATGCGGTGCAGGGCAGTTGCGACGACATCGCGCGCCTGCTCGTCACGCTCGACGCGGCGAAGCGGTCGCGCGTGGGAATGCTCGCCCGGCTGGTTCCGGACGGGCCCGGCACGCTCGAAGCGGTTGCCGCCCTGTGCGGGGGCTCACTGCCGCCGGCGCTCGCCGAGGCGAGCCTGGCGTTGCGCCGCGAGGCCGCGGCTACGGCACGCGAGGCCGCGGTGAATCGTGCCGTGCTGCAGCGCACCGTGGAAGCGGGCGAGGCGTTCCTGCAGGCGCTCTTCGCGGGCGCCGGCGACCGCGACTCCATCTACCACGCCGGCGAACACCGCGACGACGACGGCTCGGGCTTCCTGCTCGACCGGACGGCCTGACATGTCACTCGCGAGCCTGTTGAGCATCGCCCGCTCGGCGCTGGTCGTTCACCAGCGCGCCATGGAGGTGACGGGCCAGAACGTCGCCAACGCGAACACGCCGGGCTACAGCCGCCAGACGCTGCGGATCCAGTCGGCGTCGCCCCTCGTCCTGCCGCAATACTCGATGGGCCGCGGCGTCGAGGCGCACCAGATCACGCGCTCACGCGACACGTTCTACGACGCCGCCTACCGGCGCGACAGCGGTCAGCTCGGCCAGTCGACGACGACGTACAACTACCTCGGGCAGGTCGAGACGACGCTCAACGAACCGTCGACCGACGGGCTCTCCTCCGCGATGGGAGGTCTGTTCAACTCGTTGTCCGAGCTGTCCAACGATCCCGCGAGTGCCGTCAGCCGCAACCTGGTGACTTCAGCCGGTACGCGCCTTGCCCAGCAGCTCAACTCGCTCTCCCGGGACGTCAGCCGCATCGGCCAGGAGGGCGTGGACAACCTGAAGGCGCAGGTCGACCAGGTCAACGGGCTCACGTCGCAGATCGCGGAGCTGAACACCAAGATATTGCAGACGGGCGGACCCAATGGCGGCTCGTCGGACCTGATGGACCAGCGTGACCTGCTCGTGGATCAGCTCTCGCAGTTCGTGGACGTGCGCGTGCTCACACGCGCTGACGGCAGCATCGGCGTGGTGGCGGGCGACGCGGTGCTCGTGGACGGCGCGCAGTCCACCAAGCTGGCCGCCGCGACGGTCGGTGCGGGCTGGGGCATCATCCCGGCCGGGGGAGGCTCGCCCATCGATCCGCAGTCGGGATCGCTCAAGGCGCTCGCGGACCTCACCCAAACGAAGTTGCCGGCCATCCAGGCGAAGCTCGACCAGTTGGCGGCCGCGCTGGTCACGGAGTTCAACCAGGTCCACCGCACGGGCTTCACGCCCACGGGCGCGACCAACGTGGACTTCTTCGACCCCACCGGGACGACCGCGTCCACCATCAAGCTCTCTGCAGCGCTCACCGCGTCGTCCGCCAACCTCGCGGTCTCGGGGAACGGCGCGCCGGGCAACGGCGACATCGCGACCCAGCTCGCGGGGCTCGCGACGCGCGGGGTGGCCTCGCTCGGGGGCGAGACGTTCAGCGAGAACTTCGTGGCGCTCGCTTCCGGCGTCGGGCTCGACGTCACCAACAGCAGCCAGGACGCGACGGCCCAGCAGACGCTCGTGAACAGCGACGATTCCCTGCGCACCGCCACCAGCGGGGTCAACGTGGACGAGGAGATGATCGGCCTGATCGCATCGCAGCAGGCCTACTCCGCCGCCGCGCATCTCGTCACCGTGGCCGACCAGATGGTGCAGGCGATCCTGGCGATCACCTGATCGTGAAGACGCGCCGGCGCTCCGCGCTTCAGCGCTGGCGCCGCCACTGCGGCAGGCGCAGGCGGAAGCGCGACGTGCAGGCCTCGGCGTCGAGCGTGCCGCCGGCGTGCCGTGCGAGGGCGCGGGAGACGGTCAGTCCGAGCCCGAGCGCCCCGTTTCCGCGCGTGGTGACGAACGGCTCGAAGGCGCGCTCGTGCATGTCCGCGGGCAGCCCCGGTCCGCCGTCCTCCACCACGATCTCGACGCCACCCGCCATACTCCGGGCCGCAACGCGGATGGTGGCGCGTTCGCCGGCGGCGGCCTGCCGGGCGTTCGTCACCAGCGCCAGCAGGACGTGGCGCAGGTCCTCCGCCGGCATGCCGACGGCGGGCAGATCGGATGCGCTCTCGAGCCTGAGTTCGATCGACGGAAAGCCCGCCTGCAGCCGCTGCAGCGCCTGTACGTCCTCGAGCGCCTCGGGCACCAGGGTCGGGCCGGGGACGTTCTCGCGGTGCGTCTCGGCGAGCCGTCCCTGCGCCAGGCCGATCCGCTCGACCGCCTCGGCGCGGGCGCGCAGCGGCGGCGGGTCGAGCGCCAGCATCTGCGCGGCGTTCGCGAGGTGATGGGCGAGCCCGCGCGAGAGCGTGCGCCAGAGCGACCAGCGATCGGCCGCCACGAGGACCGCGGTGGGGCGATCGAGCGCCGCCGCTGTGACGGTGGGGGCGGATTCGAGCGGGGACGGGATCACGCGGGGGTTATCGGCCGCGCGGGCGGTGCGCTTCGCCGCAAAAGACCGGCGGCATGCGGGGCGCGCCTCCCCCGGATCGCCGGATCGCCGGGCCCCGCGCCGTTCAGAGCGAGTCGCGAGTGATGGTGGCGCCGTTGGCGAGGGGTTCCGCCGCGTGACGGCGGAGGATGACCTCGAGCGTCGGGAGCGTGAGGCGGGTATTGCGCGCCAGGAGCTTCAGTCCCGAGTCGGTGCAAAGGTCCTCGGCGAGCACCATGCCGGCCTTGAGCTGGGGCACGGGCACGACCACGCGCCGGCCGCGAACGTCCCCGTCGTTCGCGCCCTGCAACACCGCGCGCAGGTGCACGATCACCATCGGGTCGTAGCGCGTTCCGGCGTGGTCCTGGAGTTCCTCGAGCACGTCGGTCGTGGACGGGTTCGTGCGCGTGCCCAGCGTCGCGAACAGGTCCACGAGCACGCGCAGGATGCGGCTGCGCAGCGGAATCTGGCCCGACTGCAGGTGGTCCGGATGGCCGGAGCCGTCCCAGTTCTCGTAGAGGGCGCCGACCAGTTCGGTGGCGCCGGCGAGACCCTCGACCTGCGAGAACACCGCGCGCGTCCCGACGATGTACTTCCAGTCGTCCAGCGTTCGCGCGGTCGGGGTCGCGCTGGCCTCGCCCTGCGACCACACGACCCTGCCGAGCTCGTGCAGCCGCGCCGCGACTTCGAGGTCGTTGAGATGCGTCGCGGGCACGCCGAAGCGGTCGGCGACCTTGCGCGCGAGTTCGGCGATGCGGCGCCCGCGTTCCGCCGCTCCCGGCAGGCGCATGTCGAGCACGCGCGCCATCAGCTGCAGGAGCTGGTCGAAGCTCGCGCGCAGGGTCTCGTGCAGCTGCTTGAGCTCGGCCTGATCGGCGCGCACCGCTTCGTACGCCTTCCGCAGGCGCAGCATGGTGTGCACCTTGGTCAGGACCTCGGCCGGCTCGACGGGGCGCGTGAGGTATTCGTCCACGCCGAACGTCAGCCCCGCGAAGCGCATGTCGTTCGCGCCGCGTTCGATCTCCAGCACGAGCATGGTGGATTCGAGCCCGGCATCCTGCCGAAGCGCCTGGCAGAAGGAGAAGACGTTCGTGCCCTGGATGTCGTGTGCGATCACGACCAGGTCGGGCCGGATGTCGCGCGCCATCCGCAGCGCGTCCTCGCCGTTCGGGGCGACGACGAGCCGGACGCGACGCTCGACCTCGAGCGTGGCGCGGAACGTCTGGATGGAGCGTTCGTCGCGATCGACCAGGAGCAGGATGGCTTGCTCGCTCACGTCCGCCCCCTGGCGTCGGGCGCCGGTGGCGGGGGCGCCGCGCCGGCGGGCGCGGCCGTGGTGTCGCTTGGCGCCGTCTCGGTCGAGTCCTCGGGCATGTACATCATCGTGATCGTGACGCGGCGATTGTCGGCAGCGAACGGGTGCCCGGGGTCCTTCAGGTCGTTGTCGGCGAAGCCGCGGATCTGCGAGAAGCGCTCGTCGTGCACACCGTTGATGTTGAGGATTCGCCGCGTGGTGTTGGCCCGGTCCGCGGAGAGTTCCCAGTTCGAATAGCCGTCGGCCCTGTGGTACCCGCGCGAGTCCGTGTAGCCGGCAATCAGCACGGGGTTCGGCAGGCCGCTCAGCTCGTGTCCGAGCAGCGCGAGGATCTGCCGTCCGCGCATCGAGGGCAGCGCGTTGCCGCTCTCGAAGAAGACGCCGAGCGAGTCCTCGAGCAGCTGGATCTCGAGCCCCTCGTCGGTGACGCGGATCTGGATCTTGTCCGCGACCGCCTGCAGTTCCGGCATGCTCTGGACGTCATTCTCCATGCGGTCGGCCATCACCTGGAGCCGGTTGCGCCGCCTGTCCACGACGTCGGCGGGCTTCAGCGGGCGCACGATCGCGGCCTGCGAACCCTCGCCGGGCGTGATGGAACTGCCGAACTCGTCGGAACGGCCGAGCGGATCCTGGAAGTAGCCCGCGATGGCGGACTTCACGTCGGAGCTCTGGTTGACGAGCCAGAGCACCAGGAAGAGCGCGAACATCGCCGTCATGAAGTCCGCGAAAGCCACCTTCCACGCCCCGCCGTGGTGGGCGGCCCCATGCCCCTTCTTCCGGTAGATGATCCGGACGGGAACTTCGCGGTCCTTGTTCGCGCTCATGATCGGCCGCCGTGGCTCATGCGGCCTTCTTCTTGACCGCCTCTTCCATCTCGGCGAAGGACGGGCGGTCCTCCGTGAAGATCGAACGGCGGGCGAACTCGGCGGCCACGATGGGCGAGAAGCCCTTCGCGAACGCGACGATGGCGGACTTGAGGAACGAGTAGTAGCGCGCCTCGGCGGAGTTGATGTGCTGGATGCCGGTCGAGAGCGGGCTCAGGAAGCCGTACGCGAAGAGCACGCCCATGAACGTGCCGCACAGGGCGGCGCCGACGTGTTCGGCGACCTGCTCGATCGGGCCGGCGATGGCAGCCATCGTGATCACGATGCCGAGCACGGCAGCCACGATGCCGATGCCGGGGAGCGCGTCCGCGACACTCTGCAGTACGCTGACCGTCTTGCCCTCGTTCTCGTGATGGACGTCGATCTCACTGTCCATCAGGCCCTCGAGATCGTGCGGCGGCACACTGCCCACGAGCACCAGTCGCAGTGAGTCGCACAGGAACTCGACGGCGTGATGCTGGTGCAGCACCGCGGGGTACTTCTTGAACAGCGCGCTCTCCTTGGGCTTCTCGATGTGCGACTCGATCGCGACCAGGCCGTCCTTGCGCGCCGTCTGGAACATCTCGTAGAGCAGCCGGAGCGACTCGAGGTAGAGCTTCTTGCTGAAGGGCGAGGGCTTCAGCAGCCCGGCGAGCTTCTCGCCCGTGTTCTTGAGCACCGGCATGGGCGTCGAGATCAGCACGGCGCCGAGCGCGGTACCGGCGATCACGACGATCTCCGACGGCTGGATGAGGGCCACAGGGTTGCCGCCAGCCATCATGAATCCGCCCAACACGGATACGATGACGACGACAAGGCCGATGATGGTGAGCATTCTGGATCTCCGGAGGACGCCGCGGCGGCGCAGTGGCCGCGGTTCTGGCGGCGCCCTTGAGTATCGGAAGACATCGCGGGTCCTTGAGATGCGGGCGATCCCGGGTGCCCCGCACGGGATCGCGGACTCCGGCGTTTCCGCCCCGCGGCCGTGCGCTACGCACGGCTCCGAACTCAGGGAATCAGGGCTGGGCGTGGTCCTCGGCCCACAGCACGGCATCCGCATAGATGGGCGCCACTTCGGGCTCGTTCACACCGAGTCGGCGCATCCAGCGTTCGGTTTCGTCCCACTGGCCCCGTTCCCACGCGAGCACGAGGTGCAGGGCGTCGCCGAGCGGCGGCGACCCGTCGAGCAGCGCGCTGCGGACGTCGTCGGAGACTGCCAGCGGCGCCAGCGCCGTCTCCATGCTCTGGTCCGTGAGAGCGTCCACCACGGAGAGCAGGCCGACCAGGAAGAGGTCGGTCGCGCGATCACCCTGCCCGACCTTCGGCGCGAGCAGCTCGGCGAAGCGGGCGCGCGTGAGCGCGACCACGATGAGCTCGGCAGGCTTGCCCTGCGCGAGCCCGAAGACCGCCACGAGCGACACCCACTTGCGCAGGTTGCGCTCGCCCAGCGTCATCAGCGCCTGCCGGATGCTGGAGATCTCGCGACCCAGCCCGAATGCCGCCGTATGCAGGAAGCGGAGCAACTTGAGCGAAAGCGCCACGTCCTGCTCGATCAGCGACTCGATTGCGTCGAAGTCCAGCTCCGGCGAGTGAACCTCGCGCAGCAGGCGCAGGAACCCGACGCGGTTGGGGGCCACTTCCCGGGTCTTCATCATCTGTGGCCGGCAGAAGAAGTAACCCTGGAACAGCGAGTACCCGAGGCGCTCCGCGGTGGCCAGCTCCTGCTCGGTCTCGATCTTCTCCGCGAGCATCGTGAGCTTGCGGCGGTGGAGGTCGCGCACGAGGTCGCCGCGCTGCGCTTCGGTGCCCGCCTGGAAGTCCACCTTCACGAAGTCGGCGATGGCGAGCAGCGGTTCGTAGGCCGCCGAATACACGAAATCGTCGAGCGCCAGGCGATAGCCTGCGGCTTTCGCGCGGTGGCAGGCGGCGACCACGTCGGCCGTGGGCTCGACCGTCTCGAGCAGCTCGAGCACCGTGTGCGGGGCGGGCAGCAGGCCCCAGTGGTCGTGCAGCAGCATGTGGCGCGACGCATTGATCCACGCGTCCCGATCCCCGGTCAGCGTTTCGAGACCGAAGCTGAGCAGCGCGCGCTCCAGGCTCACCACCGTGATCGTGTCGGCATCCCCGCTGCCCACCGAGTTCGACTCGCCCGAACGATACAGCAACTCGTACCCCGCGACCGCGCGCTGGCGATCGAATATGGGCTGCCGGGCGACGAACACTTCGACGGACTTGTGATCCATGCAGACCAATCCGGAGAGAGGCCAGCGGCGGGAGCGCCGATGGCGGACACTCGGGGTGTCGGCTCGCGGCGCGCGTGGCTGAAGCCCTAACCCGGACGATTCATGAGCCCGCGGCCTGCGAATGCGATCTGCGCGCCATCCGCTGCGAAGCTCGACCGGCCGCTGTCCTCATCGTGTTGACAACACGGTTCCGGGGTACCCACCGAAGGTGGGTCCGGCCGGCCGATCTTCTTGCGGCTGACGCACATCTCGCACTCTCGGCTCGCGGTTCATGAATCGTCCGGGCTAACCCGGACGATTCAGTGAGCCCGCCGGGCTGCGAGCGCGATCTGCACGTCACCCGCCGCGAAGGTCCGCCGGCCGCCGTCCTCATCGTGTAGGACGAACGGCGGTGGATCCGGGGTC
>CAIXRL010000142.1 GCA_903921835.1 Candidatus Eiseniibacteriota bacterium
GCAGAACGTTGAGGACGTTGGCGGCGACGATCGAGATCAACACCGGTCGCGTTATGCTGCGCGCCTGCAGGGTCGTGCGCAGCAGGCTGAAAAGCAGGAACGCGTACATGCTGGGCGCGAGCATGCGCAGGTAGGGCGCCGCCACCGCGACGATGTCCGGCGGCTGGCCCAGGGCCGCCAGCACCGCACGCGAGGGGAGCATGGTGAAGAGGACCAGCGTGCCCATTCCCGCCGCGATGACGAGCCCGCGCTGGAACGCGCGCGCCACCGCCTCGTCGTCGCGTGCGCCCACCGCCTGCGCGATGAGCGGCTCGAGCCCGATCACCAGGCCGAGCCCCAGGCCTCCGAGCGAGAACGCGTATAGCCCGCCGATCGCCACGCCCGCCAGTGCCGCCGGCGAGTAGTGCCCGACGATCATGGTGTCCTCGACGCCCATGGCCATCATGCCCACCTGCGCGAGCACGATCGGCACCGCGAGCGCGGAGAGTTCGCGGATATCGCGCAGCGAAGGACGCGGGAATGGCATCGGGACTCCTCGAGGGTGGCAGGGTCAGGCATCCTGCCAGCCGCCGCGCGCCGACGCCAGCCGGCGCGCCCCGCCAGCGCCAACCCCTCACCCGCCCCGCGCGACCCCGGGCAGTTGAAGGCCCCGGCGTGCGCTTCGCGAAGGAGGCACGCCGGGGCCGTGAAGCGCGCGCGTCAGCGGTTGACCGCGCTCATGTCCGCGTAGCGGTCCCCGTGCGTCGCGCCGCGCGGCACCGCGGCGTCGAGCACCGCGATCTCGACCGCGGAGAGCATCACCCCGGCGGCGGCGATGTTCTGCTCCAACCAGCGCAGCTTCTTGGTGCCGGGAATCGGCACGACGTCATCGCCTCGCGCCATCACCCACGCCAGCGCGAGCTGCGCCGTCGCGATTCCCTTCGCGCGGGCCAGCGCCTCGAGCTTCTCCACGATTGCGAGGTTCGCGCGGAAGTTCCCGCCCTGAAAGCGCGGGTGGCCCGGACGATAGTCGCCGGGCCCGAAGCCCTCCGGGTTCTTGTAGGCGCCGGTGAGGAACCCTCGCCCGAGCGGGCTGTAGGGAACGAAGCCAATGCCCAGCTCGCGGACCGTCGGCAGGATCTCCGGCTCGCAGTCGCGCTGCCAGAGCGAGTACTCGGTCTGCAACGCCGAGATCGGGTGCACGGCGTGCGCGCGGCGGATGGTCGCAGGCGCGGCCTCGGACAGACCCAGGTAGCGCACCTTCCCGGCCTGCACCAGTTCCGCCATGGCGCCCACCGTGTCCTCGATCGGGGTGTCGTTGTCCACGCGATGCTGGTAGTAGAGGTCGATGTGGTCCACGCCGAGGCGCTGGAGCGACGCATCGCACGCGGAGCGCACGTACTCGGGCCGGCCGTTCTGGCCCTTCCACCTGCCGTCGGCATCGCGCACGTTGCCGAACTTGGTCGCGAGCAGCACGCGGTCGCGGCGGTCGGCGATGGCCCTGCCCACGAGCACTTCGTTCTTGTACGGCCCGTAGATGTCGGCCGTGTCGAGGAACGTGCAGCCCAGCTCGATGGCGCGGTGAATGACGCGGATCGACTCGGCGTCGTCGCCCACGCCGTAGAACTCGCTCATGCCCATGCAACCCAGCCCCATCGCCGAGACGACGAGGCCCTGCCTGCCCAGCGATCGCTTCTCCATGGTTCAGCCCTTCCGATTCGTGTGACGTGTGCCGGCGCAGGCCGCTGCTCGAGCAGCACGACCCCGCAGATACGCGGCGTCGCGCTTCGCCTCGGCCGGAAACGGATTGGACGGGACCAGTGTGCCCCACTCCTGCGCCGCGCGCACGGGGCAATCGTCGAGGCAATCGCGCTCGACCAGCGCCCGCGGGTCAGCCATGGCGACCCGGGTGCGGCCGTCGACGTTGATGCCGCGCAGGCTGAACGCGTAGCAGGGCATGTCGGATCCCGACCGGGAGGGTTCACGAGCCGGGGGAGTACGCGGCGATGCCGAGCCGTGGACCATGGCAGGGTCCCGGTCCCCGGGGGGACACCTCGCCGCCGCCATTCGTCGGGCGACGAACTTCAATCCCACCCTTCACACTGACGCGCGGAACTTGTTGCCATCCAGCACCGCCCGCACCGCGGCAGCCAGCGCGCCGGGGGCAAAAGGCTTCTGGATGAAGGCCACCCCCGACATCGGCATGCCCTCGCCCCCGATGACGCCATCGACGTAGCCCGACATGAAGAGCGTTCGCATGCGGGGCCTCAGCGTCGACAGCTGCCGGCTGAGATCGTGGCCGTTCATGAGCGGCATGACGACGTCGGTGAGCAGCAGGTGGATCTCGCCCGCAGCGGCATTGCATGCGGCAGCAGCCTCGTCGGGGCCACCGCAGGCCAGCACGTCGTAGCCATGCGAGGCCAGAATGTCCCGGACCAGGTTGCGGACGAGGGGCTCGTCCTCGACCAGCAGAATGGTCTCCGAGCCCTCGGCGGCATCGCGGGAACGGCCTGCGGCGACCGCGCCGACTCGGGTCTCCTGCCGGGCCTCGGCCCCGGCATTGGCGGGCAGGTAGATCTGGAACGTCGTGCCGGCGCCAGGTTCGCTGTGGAAGGTGACGTGCCCGCCGCTCTGCTTGACGATGCCGTACACGGTCGCCAGACCCAGGCCGGTCCCCTTGCCCACGCCCTTTGTCGTGAAGAAGGGCTCGAAGATGTGCGCCTGGATCTCGGCAGGGATTCCCGTGCCCGTGTCGGAGACCGAGAGCACTGCGAAGGGCCCCGGCTGAACCTCGGGATGATCCGCGGCATAGGCCGCGTCGAGTTCGGCGTGCGACACGTCAATCGTGATCGTGCCGCCGGCCGGCATGGCATCGCGCCCGTTGACCACGAGGTTGATGACCGCCTGCTGGATCTGCCCGGGGTCGGCAACCACCGCGGGGACGACCCCGTGCGTGGTCCATTCCAGCCGGGCGTGCGCCGGGATCAGCCGCCCGAGCATGCTCTCGATCTCTCCGAGCGTCTCGCGCAGATCCAGCACCCGCGGCTCCAGTGCCTGCTTGCGCCCGAATGCCAGCAACTGGCGGACGAGGTTCGCTGCCCTCTCCCCCGCGTTGCGGATCTCGCGGATGCTGTCCTGCCGTGGGTCGTCGGGCAGCGTGCGCCGTTCCAGCAGCGTGGCATAGCCGTTGATCGCGGTCAGCAGGTTGTTGAAGTCGTGCGCCACGCCGCCTGCGAGCTGTCCGACGGCCTCCATCTTCTGTGCCTGGCGCAGCTGCTCATGGCTGGTGGTGAGGGCCTGCTCCTGCGCCTGGATGCGGGCCATCATGCCGTTGAATGACTCGGTCAGCATGCCCAGTTCGTCCCTGCTCGGCCACACGACGCGCACGGAGTAGTCGTGGTTCGACGTCACCTGGTGCGCCGCGCGCGACAGGCGCTGGATGGGTTCGGACACGAACCGGTGCAGCCGCAGCGAGAGCACGTACGCGAACAGCACTGCAACCAGGATCAGCACGGCCACGGAACCCACGAGGTCGCGGATGCGCGCCTGCAAGGTCCCCATCGTGCACTCCAGGTAGAGCACCCCCAGCTGCTCGCCGCGCGACGCGACGGGCCGCACGATGGTCAGACGGCCGCCGACCTGCAGCGGGCCCGCGGACAGGGAGCGGGAGATCGACCGCAGCGGAGGCTCTCCGGGGCGCTCGTACGAAGCGAAGATGACGCGGTCGGGCAGCACCAGCGCGGCACGCGCGATGTCGCGGCTGGACTCGAGCGAAGCCAGCACTTCATGCGCCGCATCCGGGTCCCTGAAGCTCAACGCCGCCGAACAGTTGGTTGCGACGACGTCCCCGAGCGAGGTGAGATCGCGCATGCTGGCGGCGCGGGAGGAACTGATCTCTCGGGTGGTGATGGCGATGCCGGCCAGCAGGAGCGCGCCCACGCTGGTGGCCATGAGGATGACAAGCAGCTTGCGCGCCAGGCTCATGTCGCGAAGGCGCGACACCAGTCCCCGGCGCCAGCCCCCTCGCGGACCGGCGGCTGACCGCTTCCCACGCACGGATGTCGGGCCCGCATCGACCAAGGTTCGTGTACCTCCCAGCATGCGCCGCACCACCGGCCCGGGCGATTTAGGAACCGCGAGCCGAGAGTGCGGGATGTGCGTCAGACGCAAGAAGATCGGCCGGCCGCGCCGCAGCCGTGTTGCAGACACGATGACGACAGCGGCCAGCCGGGCTTCGCAGCGGATGGCGCGCAGATCGCGCTCGCAGGCCGCGGGCTCATGAATCGTCCGGGCCAGGGGAGGATATGGACACCCGGCCAGCCCCCCCCTGATGGTATCGGCCGGTCGGAGCCGCGCTTCCACCGCGGGCACGCAACGCCGTGGAGCCGGAGCCATCCGGAGGTTCAGGCCGCGTTGGTGCCTGCCGACACTCCAACCATGGGTCGTGGCCGGTCAGGAAGAACCGATGCCACCCCGCCAGGGGGCGGCAATGTCGCACATCCTCATCATCGATGACGAACGCTCCATCCGCGAGCTGCTCAGCGACGTCTTTTCGGGTGCCGGCTTCGACGTCGACGTGGCCGAGACGGGAGTGCAGGGAATCCGGAAGATCATTGCGCGCAGGCCGGACCTTGTCGTCACCGACATCCTGATGCCCGACAAGGAGGGGCTCGAGACCATTCTCGAGCTCAAGCGAATGGCGCCCGACCTCCCGATCTTCGCGATGTCCGGTGGATCGCTCGGGGGGCCGATCGACATACTGGCGATGGCGCGCCGGTTCGGAGCCATCCGCGTATATCCGAAGCCTTTCGATCCGTTCGAGATGCTGCAGGCCGCGCAGGCCCAGCTGGGCGTGGCCTGAGCCTCGCGTGAACCGGCCGCGAGGTCGCCGCACCGCGTTCGACCGCGCTTCCGACCGCGGCCGCGAGCCGGAGCGGACGCACCCACGAGTTCGAGCTCGCGGGCCGGCGCGTGCGGGGACCTACGCGTTCACCGTCCGGGCCCGCTACATGCCACAGCGAACCGGAGAGTAAATCCATGAACCCGGGCAACAGACTCGCGCGGACGCTCGCGACCGTCGTCCTGAGCGGGCTTCTGCTGGCACTGCCGCCGGTCGCGCGGGCGGACGCGGACACGCGGCCCAGGCCCGACTCGGCCGCCGCGGACCTCGCCGGACTGAGCCTCGACCAGCTCATGAACATCGAGGTCGAGTCCGTCTACGGCGCCTCGCGCTACTCCCAGCGCAGTCTCGACGCGCCCACCCGCGTCACCGTGCTGACCGCGGACGACATCCGGGACCACGGGTACCAGACGCTTGCCGAGGCCCTGCGCACCGTGACGGGCCTGTTCGTCAGCTACGACCGGATCTACGAGTACCTCGGCCTGCGCGGGCTGGGGCACGTGGACGACTACAACGCCCGCGTCCTCGTGCTGGTGGATGAACACCGCACGAACGACAACATCTTCGAGGGGGCGCTGATCGGCACCGACTTCGCGCTCGACCTGCAGCAGGTGGACCGCATCGAGGTCATCCGCGGACCAAGCTCGGCGCTGTACGGCAGCAACGCCGTCCTCGGAGTGGTCAACATCGTGACACGGCAGGCCCGCCAGGCCCGCGGGTGGAGCGTGACCACGGATGGCGGATCGCTTGGAACCCGCGGCGGCCGCCTCGCCTACGGCGGCCGGTTCGGCGAGCACGGCACGCTGCAGCTGTCGGCCTCCGACTTCGCCAGCGACGGCAACGCCAGCCTGTACTTCCCCACCTTCGACCCGCCGCAGCCGCACGGCAATGTCGCCGAGCACCTCGACGGAGATGGCGCGCGCCGGCTGTTCGCGAACCTCGCGCTGGGCGACTTCCGGCTCGAGGGCGTCTACGGGCGGCGCCGCAAGGACGTCCCGACCGCCACGTTCGGGACCTTGTTCGACGCCCAGGGGTACTGGACGACGGACACACGCGAGTGGCTGGACCTTGGCTACCGTCACACGTTCGCGAACCGCCTCGAACTTTCCGGCCGGCTCTACTGCGACGAGTATGAATACGAAGGCAGCTACCCCTACGACCTCGAAAACAACGGACTCGTGACAATCAATCGAGACCTCGACGTGGGAACCTGGAGCGGCGGCGAACTGATCGCCCACCGCACCCTGTTCGGGCCCGACGAGTTCGTCGTGGGCGGCGAGTGGCGCGCGAACCTGCGGCAGGACCAGCGCAACTGGTTCATCGGCTCGGACACGACGTGCTACGACGACCATCACCATTCCGACGTCTGGGCCGTGTACGCCGAGGACGCCTTCGATCTCGCACCCCGCCTGCGGCTCACCGCCGGATTGCGGCACGACGCCTACACGGCGTTCGGCGGCAGCACGCATCCCCGCGTCGGGCTGATCTGGTCGCTGCTCGACCGGACGACGTGCAAGCTCATCTACGGCTCCGCCTTCCGCGTGCCCACGTCCTACGAGGTCTACCTCTGGGGCAGCGGTGATGCCGCAAACACGACGCTGCGTCCGGAGACCTTCCGCACGGGTGAGGCCGTGTTCGAGAGCTACTTCGCCGAGCACTATCACGCCTCGGCCTCGTGCTTCGTCTACCGCGGAGACGACTTCATTCAAGAGGGCAGCGACGGCGCCTTCACCAACAGCGGCGACGTGCGCGGCACCGGCGTCGAGGCGGAGGTCTCGGGCCGCTGGCACGAGGCCGAGTTGCGGCTCGGCGGGGCGCACCAGGCCGTGCGCTTCCGGCCCGGAGACGCGCGTCTCTCCAACTCGCCAGCCGACATCCTGCAGGCGTCGGGCAAGCTGCCCATCGTCCCGGGGCGCCTGTGGGCCAGCGCCGACCTGCACACGATCGGCAGGCGTTTGAACCCACTCAGCGCCGAAGTGCCTGGCGCCGCGATCGCCGACGCGAACCTGATCGCCCGGCGCCGGGGGAGCCCGTGGCAGGTCACGCTCGGGGTACGCAACCTGTTCGACGTGAAGTACAGCGACGTGGCCGGGCCCGAAGTGACGATGACGTCCGTCCCGCAGGACGGGCGGACCTTCCGCGCCCGCCTGGACGTGCGGTTCTAGGCACAACTCATGAACCGCGAGCCGAGAGCGCGAGATGTACGTCAGCCGGACCTGCCTGCGGCGGGTGCCCAGGCTTGGCTGGCCGCGCCGGACCCGCGTTGGCAACACGACGAGGACAGCGGCCGGTCGTGCTTCGCTGCGGATGGCATGCGGGCAGGCGATGCACGCCGCCGCCGTCTGGCCGGCGCACTCGCCGCCGCGTGGATCATCGTGCTGGGGACGATCGCCATGGTCTCCGTCGTGGCGCCGCAGCCCGCGTGCGCCGCGCAGGCGCGCCTGACCGCGCCCGAACTCGATCTGAAGGCGGCGTACCTGCTCAGCTTCCTGCGGTTCGTGCGCCAGGAGACTCCTTCACCGCTCCGGCAGGCGGACTCGATCTCGGTCGCGATCGTGGGTGACGACGGACTCGGCAGGGCGTTGAAGCTCGCGGTGCAGGGAAGGCGCCTCGATGGCCGCAGCATCGTCGTGTCTTCGCTCCGGGAGCCGGAGCGCCTGGGCGAATACGACATGGTCTTCATCGGGTTCGCGCGTTCAACAGCCGTGGATCAGGCGCTCGCGCAAACACGGGGCGCCCCGGTGCTCACGGTGGGCGAAAGCGACGACTTCGTGGGCCACGGCGGCATGATCGGGCTGTTTCTGGAGGACCGGAAGCTGCGGTTCGCCATCAACGTGTCCGCGGCGGGCGAGGCGGGGCTGCGCATCAGCTCGAGCCTGCTCTCGCTGGCGGCCGAGGTGTACGGCCGCCAGCGCTGAAGCCGCAGGGCGTCCGGTTCATCCACTCGCGGTGATCCGTCTTCATGGCTCGGACGCGCAGGCAGGCGACGGCATCGGCATCCCCGCGGGAGATCGCACCAGCGGCCTCGGCCATCACGAGCGGGAACGTGGCGGGCGGCAGGTCCGGATCGTACGGCGCCGTGCACTGCAAGCCGCAGCGGGGTACTGAGGAAGCTCCTCGCGCTCGCGGCGGACTTCAGCCCTCGATGCCCAGCCGCTTCATCTTGCCGACCAGCGTCGTGCGCGAGATCCGCAGCGCCTGGGCCGCCTCCGTCTTCACGAAACCCGCCTGCTCGAGCGCCTGCAGGATGCGCTTCTTCTCACCCGCGTTACGCTCGTCCGAGTAGTTCGCGGGCGCAACCGCGTCGCCCAGCGGCGGCAGTTCGCGCGGCGTCACGATACCGTCGGGGCGGGCCGACACGACGAGCTTGTTCACGGCCGAGCGGAGTTCGCGGACATTGCCCGGCCAGCCGTGCCCGATGAGTCGCAGGCGCGCCGCGGGCGTGAGCCGCACGACACGATCGTTCTGCCGGCTGAACTGCTCGAGGAAGTGGTCGAGGAGCAGCTCGACGTCGTCGCCACGTTCGCGCAGCGGCGGCAACTCGTAGACCGCGTGCGCGAGGCGATAGTAGAGATCGCTGCGAAACCCGTCGCCGCCCTGGAGTCCGGCGCGCGCACGGTTTGTCGCCGCCAGGATGCGCGTCTCCACGCGCGTGTCCCGCGTCGCGCCCACGCGGCGCAGCGAGCCCGTCTCGAGGAAGCGCAGAATCTTCGACTGCAGGTCGATCGACATCTCGCCGATCTCGTCCAGGAATACCGTGCCCTGGTCCGCGACCTCGAAGAGTCCCGGCTTGTCGGCCACCGCGTTGGTGAAGGCCCCGCGCATGAAACCGAAGAACTCGCCTTCCAGCATCGCCTCGGGCACCGCGCTGCAGTTGATCGCGAGGAACTCGCCCGTGCGGCCCGAGAGCGTGTGCGCGCCACGCGCAACCAGTTCCTTGCCCGTCCCCGATTCGCCCAGGATGAGCACCGGCATGTCGCTCACCGCGACGCTCGCCACCTCCTCGAGCATGGTCAGCAGGTAGGCGCTGCGGGTCACCATGCCGAACGTATCGAAAGCCCACTGCGATCGGCGCAGCAGCTCCGCGCTCAGTCGCGGGCGGCGGGCAGGCCGCACCTTCGCGGTCGTCGGCGCATACAGCGCGCACTCGCTCTTCATGCGCGCCTCGAGCGTCTCGAGTCGCTGCCGCGCCTCCCCCAACTTGAACTCGGCGCCGATGCGCTCGAAGTGATCCATCGCAGCCCGATACGCCTCGACCGCCGCGGAGTCGTTTCGATACGCCGCCGCCCCTTCCGACGCGAGCCAGTCCCCGTAGGCCATCCAGAGCTTGGCCCATTCGTAGGGGGGTGCGATTTCGTCACAGAGGGCGAAGCCTTGTTCAAACACCAGACGCGCTCCTTCATTCTCCCCACGGGCGGCAAGGATCATTGCCAGCACTCGGTACATGCCGGCCTCGATGTAGAGTTCGCCACGCGCACGGATCTGCGCGATCGCCTGTCGCAGCTCAGCTTCGTGGTTCCGATCACACTTGAGCAGGGTCTGACATTCCGCGATCCTTGCACTGAGTTCAGGCAGGAGATCGCCATCGGGGCATCCGGCGAGCGCCCGCATTCGAGCACGCTCGTAGAGTGGCAGGGCGAGATCCACGGCGCCCCGCTCGAGCTCGATATCAGCAAGATACTCGTCCGCCAGCACACTGTGCCGCGCGAGTTCGTCGGCGGAGAACCTCGCAAGCGACTCCTCTAGCACTAGGCGCGCGCTATCAAAGTGTCCGCGGTGCAGCTTGACGAGAGCAACGCCGAGCAAGGCGTACCAATCAGAGTCGACACAGCCGGGCGCATCCCCTTCGACGACGCTGCCGGCAAAACCCTCCTCAGCTTCCCGCAGACGCCCCTGCTTCCAGTCGACGATCGCCCTGCTTCTCAGCGCCTCCCCTGTGTACCTCCCGTTTCCGAGGGATCGAAAGGTAGCCAAGGCAGCATTCAAGGCTTCCTTCGCCCCAGCCCACCGGCACGCACGTCGTTCGCTTCTAGCCAAATGAAGTTTCGCAATCGCAACTTCATAGACCCCTCCGTGCCTGCGAGCGGCAACAATGGCCTCTTGAATCACATCTCTGGCTCGAGCTTCATCGCCCCCCCCAGAAAGCGCACAGTGAAGCTCCAGCAGGCAACTCGTGCTGGGAAGACCGTCGGGGCGAAGCACAAGTTCAGCGCGAAGACTGTCCAAGTGTAGGATTGCATCCTGCCATCTACCGGCGCGCCACAGGAGCCCCCCCTCGTAGGCAGAGACCAAAGCCCTTTCATCTGCGAACGCTGTCGCTTCAAAGGTGCTGAGCGTCGATTTCAACAGCTCCAGTTCCTCGCCAACCTCACCCAACTTCGACATCTGGAGCATTGCTCGGACCCGTGCGAGACCAACAGCAACTTCGTCCCTCTGGCCCAAAGCCCCCTTGAAGCGGATACGCATTCTCTCGAGCAGGTCAACCGCTCCCGTGTAGTCCCCGCTCGAGTGCAGGCTCTTTGCGCAGTCAACTACTGAGGCAACTATCCCATCTGACGGGCGGTCACAGGCCGAGTCCAGCAGTGACTTGAGGGCCTCAGGACGAGAGTTACGCTTGATCATGAATCACCTGTCGAGCGCAGCGGCGCAGGTCACTCCAAGCAAACAAAACGACCCCCACCCGGCTTTCGGCCGAGGGAGGTCCATCGCTGAAGTAGTCCATGGTCCGGCGCATATGGGGGTCACGCTAGGGGGCGTATCCAGATCCACAGCCGTACTGCCCGACGATCCGGACGATATGCCGACCGCACTATCTGCGTCAAGAAAACGTCACAACTTGGCAACGAACATTCGCCCGCAGGGGACCACTCAGCCGGCCCGCTCAACCTATCCCAGGAGCCGTGACGCGCACACCACCATGATCACGCCGAACACGATCTCGCTCACGCCCAGCTGCCATGTCCTCCAGCGCGGCCGCCAGCGGCTCAGGCCCAGCGCGGCCCGGGTGGCCAGCAGGAACATGGCCCAGGTGGCGTAGCGCGGCGCGAAACCGCCGTAGACGAGGACCATGACGCCGGCGACGGCAAGCACGTGCGCGAGCATGGCCGACCGAATGCCTGCCTCCCTGTGCCTCTCCAGCCGCAGCCGGGCGCGTACGAACAGGATCGTCGGGATCGTCCTGGCGGCGAGCACGCCCCACAGGCCGAACGCGAGTTCGCTGCGCATCCCCCCCGCCAGCGCGATGGCCGTGGCGATGGCGCCGAGCGAGACCGCGGCGGCGAGTTCCGCCCCGGCCTCGCGCGATCTCTTGCCGACGTCGAACGCCAGCCCGATCGCGGCCAGCGGCGCGGCGCACGCCAGCGCGGGCCAGTAGCGGCCCTGCGCCAGGGCCCACGCGCCGGCGAGCGCGGCGATGGCGACCAACGCGAGCACGGCAAAGGCGCCCCCGGCGACGTGCGTGCGCGGGTAGATCCTGCGGCGGCGGCGGTCGGAGACGAACAGCCTGAACGGCTGCCGCGCGAGAAACGCGGCCACCGCGGCAAGTGCAATGAGGCCACCGGCCGGGGAAGCCGCGACAAGCAACCCGAGCACTATCGGCTCGAAGAGGAAGGACCAGCCGCCGTGCTCGGTCGGCAGCACGACCAGCCGCAGCGACACGCCGCCGCCCGGTGCGGGAGCAGCGGCGGCGGTGTGCGGGGCTTCGGAGGGCATGTCGCTCCTACTTGGTCAGGACCTTCGCGACGATCAGCATGGCGATCACCACGCCCATCAGGCTCTCGCCGGCGATGAGTCCCGACGCGACGGGCACGACATAGCGCCTGCCGACGGTGGAGTTCGCGCGGTTCACGACGAGCGCGATGAGGGCCCCGCTGAACATGGCGATGGCGTTGCTGCCGGGGACGACCATGGCGATACCGAGGCCTGCGGGCGACGGGATGTAGCTGCGCAGCGCCCTGGGCGCAAAGCGCTCGAGCAGCACCAGCGCCACGCCCAGCGCGAGGCCCGCCGCCATGGCCACGCGTGCGAGCGGGTCCAGCGAGCCGATGCCGCCCGCGAACGCCTTGCTCACGCCGGCCCAGATCAGGCAGCTGGGGGCGGGCCACGCGTCGGTCCCGAGCACGCTGGGATCTGGGATCAGAATGTTGAAGGCGGGCACGACCACCGCGGCGCCAGCCAGCACGCCGAAGAGCTGGGCGTAGAACTGCACGCGCGGGTTGCCGCCCAGCAGCCAGCCGGTCTTGAGCGTGGTCAGCAGGTCGGCGGCGTGCAGCCCGATGCCACCGGTAACGTTGGCGCTCATGATGTTGCCGGATAGATTCCCTGGCGTGATGACGCCGAAGATCAGCTGCGTCACGGGGCCGAGCGCCTTGGTGGGCGTCACGTCGGTCTCGCCGGTCACGCGCGCGGCGATGAAGCCCATCACCACGGCGAGCGGCACGGCAATGACGCCGGCCCACCACGGGATATGGAACAGCACCGTCATCAGCACGATCACGATGGGTCCAAGCACGATGAAACCGGCAGGGAACCACCAGCCGGGACACTCGACCTCGTCCATCGGGTCGGCCGCCGCGCCCGCTTCCTTGCGCGCGAAGATGGCGGCGATGCCGCTGAACGAGCGGCCGACACTCTTCCAGTCGAGCGCAAACGAAGTGAGCCCCGAGGCCACCAGGATCGCGGCGCCCGGCCACACGGTCCAGCCCACGATGTTCTTGTAGCCCGTCGCGTGCAGGATGCCCTGCCCGAACAGCGATGGCGCGAGCACGCCGTAGGTCAGCAGCCCGCCCAGCAGCAGCGACCACGCGGTGCGAAAGCTCATGAGCGCGCCGGCTCCCAGCAGCACGACCTCGGACTTGAGCGCCAGCGTCCAATCGAGCGCGGGCCTGCCGCCGATCGTGAACGGCAGCCCGAACTGGGCCGGGATATTGAACGGCATCCACGCCGCCTTGGCGTCGCGCAGCCAGGCGAGCACGGCGGCGAACAACGCGGCGAGGCCCAGCGCGCCCGCCTGCTTCGAGCCCTCTCCCGCCGTGCCACCGGCCTCGTTGTGGATCGCGCGCAGCGTCTCGGCGGTGGCCTTGCCCGTCGGGAACGGCAGACCCTCGGAGTTGATGAGCTGGCGCTTGATCGGGATCGCGGTGAAGACGCCCAGCGCGGCGATGGCGCCGAACCAAGCGATCATCGGGACTTGCGGCGGACGCACGCTGGTCACCATCATCAGCGCGCCAAAGGCGGCCATGTTGCCGCCGCCTGTCATGAAGCCCGCGCCCGAGGAGACCGTGGAGAGCGCGTTGTTCTCCAGCGCCCCGAGCGGCCGGACCTTGACACCCAGTACGGCGAGCGCCTTCGTGCCCGCCTGGAAAACCGCGAAGGCGAGGATGGCCGCCGTGATGGTCACGCCCATGGACCAGCCGGTCTTGAAGAATACGTACAGGTTCGACAGGCACATCACCGCGCCGATCATCATGCCGACGAGCACGGCGCGGACGGTGAGCTGCGGGCGGTTGCGCTGGTACGTCTCGGCGAGCCACCTCGTCTCGGCGGCCGCGGTGGTGTTCGGGATTTCGCTCATCTGGACCTCGTGGGGTAGGTTATCCCTGCGAGCGGAGCCTGCGATTTGCGCACTATAGCAGCGCAAGCGGCGCCCGGCCCGCGTTCGTCAGGCGACACCATCGCCCCCACCCGAGAGGATCGCTTCCATGCTGCGCAGACTTTTCATTGCCGCCCTCGCGGCGGTCGTGCTCATCCCCGCGGCGGCCTGCGCGGCCGACGCTCCCGCGACCCCGAAGCGCTTCGGCGCAGCGGTCACGGTGAAGAAGCCCGTCAACGTCGCCCGGCTCGCCAGCGCCCCCGCGAAGTTCAAGGGCAGGACCGTCCGCCTGGAGGGAACGGTCAAGGAAGTCTGCCAGGGCAAGGGTTGCTGGGTCGAAGTGGCCGACGAGAATGGCGTGAGCTTCATGGCGCGCAGCCTCGACGAGTCCGTGCTGCTGCCCATGGACTGCAAGGGCTGGCACGTCGTGGTCGAGGGCAAGGTCATGACGATGCCGGCGAAGGTCCGAAACGAGGCAGAACCCACGGATCACGCGTGCCCGAAGCCGGAGTACGTGGTCTCGACCCGCGGCGTGGAGTTGACGCCCGCGCGCTGACGCCGCCGGCGACGGAAGTCGAGACGGGGGCGACGCGGCCAGACCGCGTGCCCCCGCTCGCTACCGGATCCGCTGCTCAGGCGCGTGAGCTGGCCCTGCCGCGCCGGCGAAGCCGGAACTTCCCGATCTGCCCGCAGCTGACCTCGATGCGCTGATCCGCGCTGGCGGGCGCGCTCTCTAGCCCGGAGTATTCATGAACCGCCAGCCGAGAGTGCGAGATGTGCGTCAGCCGCAAGAAGATCGGCCGGCCGCGCCGGAATCGTGTTGTCAACACGATGAGGACAGCGGCCGGTCGAGCTTTGCAGCGGATGACGCGCAGATCGCGCTCGCAGGCGGCGGGCTCATGAATACTCCGGGCTGGGATCGCGCTGCGAAGATCGCGTGAAATGAGGCGTGCCTGGATCTGCGCCTCCTTCAGGCGCGCCAGCCCGAGGGCGTGCCGCTGGAAGAACACGTCGACCCGGGTCTGGATCCGGCTGACGGCGAGGAACCCGAGGACTCCCATCGTGGCGGCCGGCATGGAGACGGCCCCGAGCCCAGGCTGGGGCTCGCACTGCATCGGGAGGTTCTCGAACCAGCGCATGAAACAGCACTCCAGCTGCACCTGACCGCGCGAGGGGTACGGCGCGGGTGCGCGTCTGCCGGCCGCCCGGCGCAAGCACACTCGCGACGCGGGCTGTCCGGACGTCTGCATCCGACGTTCCAGAGTCTCGGTCGAAGCGACGTGGACCGTAGGGCTGGAAATGCGAACCAAGAGAAAGCCCGGACGCGTGGGGCATCCGGGCTGGACTTGCGGGCCGCGGAAAGCGGCACGGCGGAAACGGCGGTGCTATGTCCCGAACTTCACGCGCTTTTCGAGCCTGGCGTAGCGCGCGTCCGTTTCGGCCTGGACGTGGCGGATCTGGTCGTCGGTCAGGTGCTTGAAGCGCCCCTGCCGCCGGATGTACGGCTCCACCGGGTCGCCCGGGTGGTCCATGGTGAAGCGCCAGCGCTGGCCGTCCTCGACCTCGATGAGCGGGAACACGCGCGTGAGCACCGCCTGCCGCGCGAGATCGATGGTCTCGTCGTCCGAACTGCGCCAGCCGGGAGGGCACGGCGCGAGCACGTGCAGGAACCGGGTTCCGCGAATCGCCTTCGCCTTCTTCACCTTCTCGACCAGATCCGCGGGGTACGCGATGGACGCCGTCGCCCCGTACGGAATGCCGTGCGCCGCGAGGATCGCGAGCATGTCCTTCTTCGGGTGCGATTTCGGCGTGCCCGCCGGCGTCGTCGTGGTCCACGCGCCCCACGGCGTCGAGGACGAGCGCTGGATGCCGGTGTTCATGTACGCCTCGTTGTCGTAGCTGTCGTACAGGATGTTCTCGTTGCGCTCGGCCGCGCCCGAGAGCGACTGCAGGCCGATGTCGAACGTGCCGCCGTCACCGGCCCACGCCAGCACGGTCGTGTCGGTGTCGCCCGCCATGTCCAGCGCGGCCCGGATGCCCGACGCCGTGGAGGCCGCGGTCTCGAACGCCGTGTGGAACAGCGGTACGCCGAGC
>CAIXRL010000143.1 GCA_903921835.1 Candidatus Eiseniibacteriota bacterium
AGTACTTTCCCGTCGGCGACGACGCGCAGGCCGTTCTCGACGCGCTGCTCGGTGCGTGCGCGCGGCTCGGCGTGGAGCGGCGCTTCGGCGCGCGCGCCGTGCGACTCGCTCGGGGCGCCGCAGCGTGGCGCGTGGGCGTGGTGCACGTCGCGGACAGCGCCACGCTGGGCGCGGAGGCGCACGCCGTCGGCGGCAGTACGGATTCGTGGGCGCTGCCCGCGGCGCAGCCCGGCGAGTGGCTCGACGCCGACGCCGTCGTGCTCGCCACCGGCGGTCTGTCGTTCCCGCGCACGGGCAGCGACGGTACCGGCTACGCGCTCGCGCGTACGCTCGGCCACGCCATCGTCTCGCCGGCGCCCGCGCTCACGCCGTTGGTCGCGGTGGACACCCTGTGCGGCGGCGCGCAGGGCGTGACGCTGGATGTCGAACTCACGCTGTGGGTGAACGGCAAGCGTGAGGCCACCACGCGCGGCTCGCTGCTCTTCGCGCACTTCGGGCTGAGCGGCCCCGCCGCGCTCGACCTGTCGCGTCACTGGCACCGGGCCGAGGGCCTGGGGCGGCGCGTGACCATGTCGTTCGCGCCGGGCGTCACGTCCGCCGTACTGGAGGAGGACTGGCTCGACTTCGCGACGCGCAATCCGCGCCGCGGCCTGCGCGCCTGGCTCGCCGAGGCACTGCCCGACCGGATCGCCGACATCCTCACCGCCGAGTCCGGCCTGGGTGGCGCCGCCATGTCGCAGATCCCGCGCGAGCGCCGCATGCGCATGATGACCGCGCTGCTGGCGCGGGATGTGGGCGCCACCGGGACGCTGGGCTTCGAGAAGGCCGAGGTCACTGCCGGCGGCGTCGCGCTCGCCGAGGTGGATGCCTCCACGCTGGAATCCCGCATGGCGCCGGGGCTGTGGCTGTGCGGCGAGGTGCTCGACGTGGAGGGCCGGCTGGGAGGATTCAACTTCCAGTGGGCGTGGTCGAGCGGAACGGTGGCGGGGAGGAGCGCGATGCGGTGAGTCGGGCCATGGCCGTGCGCTACCGCGCATGGCCGTGACACCGCCAGCTGCCGAAATCCGACATCTCGTGCGGTAGAACCGAGACGCGAGTCCGTGCCGCGGGGACCGGAACCCGATGACGCTTTCCCTTGTAATGATACCGACCGGTCTATACCATTCAAGCTGTGGGCCAAGTCCGCGAACGAATCCTCGACGTTGCCTCCGACCTCTTCTGCCGCCACGGAATCAAGGCAGTGGGAGTCGACGCGATCATCTCCCAGGCCGACGTGGCGCGCATGAGCTTCTACCGCCATTTCCGCTCCAAGGACGGGCTGGTCGTGGCTTATCTGGAGCGGCGCGACGAGGCGATTCGGGTCTGGTTCGAGAAGCAAGTACGCTGGCTCGCGCCGAATCCCCGCGACCGTCCGCTAGTGGTTTTCGACGCGCTGGCGTTGCATTTCAGATCCAAGGGGTACCGGGGCTGCGGCTTCATCAACGCGATTGCCGAGGTTGCAAACCCCGCGAGCGACGCGCACGGCGCCGCGGCGGCGCACAAGCGGCGCTTCCAGAGCTGGCTCGCCAAGCTCTTGCGCGAAGCGGGGCTGGACGAGATCTGGCCGGCAGACCTCCTCCTCCTGTTTGAGGGCGCGACGGCCGCCGCAGTTCGCCAGGGAACGGCCGAGCCTGCGCACCGGGCCAAGCGGATCGCTGCCCTCTTGCTCGGCACTCTCGAGCCCCGCCGAATCCAAAAGCGCCCGAGCACGCCTCGTCGCTAGACCGCCACCTCCCGGAGACCCCGTGGCCGCACGCGAATCCATCGCGGTTTCCGCTGACGACGGATCGACGGCGATCCCGAACGAGCTGCGCCCCGTCGCGCCATCGGAACGGCGTCTCGAACTGGACGTCTTGCGCGGCGTCGCGCTCTTCGGAGTGCTCCTCGTGAACGTCGCCGTGTTCAGCGGCTCGGACCTGGCGCTCGAGCAGAAGCTACCCTTTCCCTGGGGCTGGGGCGGCGCATGGCCGAGCTATCTGCGGAGCGCGCTGATCGAGAGCAAGGCCGCCGCCCTCCTTGCAATGCTGTTTGGAGCCGGCCTGGTGATCCAGTGCGAGCGAGTCATGCGGCGAGGCCGCTCTTACGTCGGCTTCGCGTTCCGCCGCTCGAGCGCGCTCGCGCTGATCGGGCTCGCTCACACGCTCCTGCTGTGGAACGGCGACATCCTGCTCGACTACGCGGTGATCAGCCTTCTGATGATCCCGTTCCTCCGCCTGCGCGCCTCGCGGATTCTGTGGGCGATCCCGGCACTCATTGCGGTGACCATCGTCCTGACGGTGCCCTTCCTGCACCTGGCCGAGTCCGGGCTCTCCTATCCCATGCAGTTGCAACACTACGGTGCCGGTTCCTGGGTGGACGCGCTCCGATTTCGGGCGTGGGAGTTCGTCCACGCCTTGGGCCCGATGCGAGCGGCGAACCGGCTGCCGATCCTTTCGCCGTTCTTCGTCCTCGGGGCCTATCTTTGGAAGAAGGGGTATCTCTCCGAGCCGACGAAGCATCGCGGTGCACTCGTGCGGATCCTCGCCGTCTGTTCGCTGATCGGACTGTTCGCGAACGCCGTCCCGTGGGAGAACCTCGGCGGCTGGCTGACCGTGCACATTCCGTTTCGGCCGCTGAGAATCCTGATCAAGCTGGCGTGCTTCCTCGGCCGCCCTTTGCTCACTCTCGGCTACGCCGCCGGGATCCTGCTCCTGCTCCAGCGACCCGGGTGGCGGCGCGCCCTCGCCCACATCGCACCCCTCGGACGAATGGCGCTGACCCAGTACTTACTCCAGTCCGTGGTGTGCACGCTGGTCTTCAATGGCTACGGGCTCGGCCTCTTCGGCAAGGTCTCGATCAACGCCTGCATCCTCGGTACGATCACGTTCTTCCCCCTTCAGGTGTGGAGCAGCGAGTGGTGGCTTGCGCGGTTCCGGATGGGGCCGGCGGAGTGGTTGTGGCGCCGGATGGTGTATGGGGGAGCACGCCACGAATAGGCTGACCGGTCCCGTCGCGGGGCGCTCATTCGCTGGACTCGGAGGTTGGTCGAGGCCAGAATCTCCGATCGGAGTTCCCCACCAACAATCAGGCGTCGCGCCCCGCGCTCCCGCCTCGCTCCGCATCACGCGTGCAGAGCCACGCCGACGCCTTTCAAGCCGAGTTCGAGGCTCGGCGCCGACCACGGGCTCCTGTGTCAGAACTGTGCGAGAACCATCGCGCAACAGCGGTGATCATCGGTCGCAATCGGTCACGACGACGTTCGCAATGTGTGTCGGTGGCAACCCACCGTGCTCGATCTCAACGTATGGCCTCGCCCCAGGGCCGGCATTCAACTTCCAGTGGGCGTGGTCGAGCGGAACGGTGGCGGGGCGGGCGGCAGGGGAGCGGACGCTCGCGCAATCGACGAACCCGTTGTGAGTTCCGGTGGCGGTGTTCTCAGTCCCCGAGTGGTGGGCGTTCTCGCTGCCCGTTGCCTACGGAGTCGCGGCTATGCGGCGTACACTTGGGCCGCGGTCCTGGCCAAGGGCGCGATGGTCGTCGCGCACCATCCCGAGCACGCCATGGAGCACAAGCGGCGCCGGCAATGAGGCAGTAGGCTGCCGGTCTTATGCTATTTGTGGCAAAGGTGTCATCGGTGGGTCCGGCAGGTGCCCCGCGAAGAGGTGGGCAGCGCCTGGACTGCTACTGGAGGCGCACCGATCGTGCGATGCGCCTTCCAGTCCCGCCGGACGGGCGGAGGAGATAGACACCAGGAGCGACGCGGCGCCCCTGCGCGTCCAATCCGTTCCAGACAGTGGAGCCTGGTTCAAGGTGCGTCACAAGGCGCCCGGACACGTCCAGGATCGAGATCGCGGCCATCGGTGGAAATCCCAGGAGTCGGACAGAACCGCCTCCGGGGTTCGGCTCGACTCGCGGTGCAAGGAGTCTCTGGCTGGTGCCGGGCGTGACGGATGTCTGAGCCGACCCTCGATACACTCCGGTGTGGTCGATTCCGGAATGAAAGAATGGCCACTGCAGGTGCGCACCGGGGATCGAGACAGGCGCGTCCCACGCCAGCACGGTTTCATCAAAGGAGAGTAGAACCGCCCTGCAACCGTCTCCAGAAAGGTCGGCGATGGCGGGAGAGGGAGTTGCCCCCGAGTTCCAGAGGTCGACCGGCCAGCCGGGAAGCGTCATTCCGTCGGCGCGGAAAACGTATGCCTTGGGGATATCCATCGTGCAGCCGAACGGGAAGTAACTGGCGCTCGAACCGATAACAATCTCTGGTGAGCCGTCGCCATCGAGATCGCCAACAACGGGGGAGGATCCGTCGACGGGCGCATTCGTGTAGGCCGGCCAACCTGGAAGAACGCTGCCGTCTGCTTTCAAGGCGTAGACAGTGCCGCATTGTCCGGTGCTTCCACAGACGATGTCGGGAGCGCCGTCGCCATCGACATCCGCAATAGCGGGAGAAGAAGTCACCGAGGAGCTGCTCGTAGCCCCGCGGGGAATGGTGTACGGCCAACCAGGCACAACTCTACCAAGGTAGTTCCAGACGTAGATCTTGCCGTCGGTTTCGTACGTTCCTGATACGACTTCCAAATGCCCGTCTCCGTTCAGGTCGACGAGGGCGGGCGACGACACCATGGAGACATGCGCAGCGGTCAGTTGAGGCCAACCTGACAGCGGTACACCGTCATGGTGGAATCCGTAGATGCCGCCGGTGCTCCCAGCCATTCCGTCGTACCAGGACCCCACGAAGACTTCAAGCTGGCCGTCGCCGTCCGCGTCGCCGACTGCTGGGGAGGACCGCTCAACGAAGTCGCCCGCGACCACCGGCCAACCGGGAACGACCGTTCCATCGGCGTGCCAAGCGTAGACCTGACCATCTTGGGCGCCGACGACGATCTCAACGCCAGGGTAGCTTGGATCCAGATCCGCGACGGCGGCAGTCGAGCGGACGTTGCCGCCCACCGATATGGGCCAGCCCGGAACAGGCTCCCCGTCCGCCCTGAGTGCCCAGACTCGGTTGCCTCCCCAGTCCCCCACCACGATCTCGAAATGCCCATCGCCATCGATGTCAGCCACTGTTGGTGAGGCGGCCACGAAGAAGCCGACACTACGCGGCCACCCAGGCATAATTGTACCGTCGGCACGGAACACATAGAGGTTGGTTCCGGAACTCAGAGTACCGACGACTGTCTCAAGCCCGGGAGATGCAGGATCCAGGTCCGCGCATACCGGAGGTGAGACGCCACCCAGCACCGATACCGGCCACCCCGGCCGCAGCGAGAATCCAGTCCATCCTGCGGGGCTTCTTCTGAGCCCTGCCTCCGCGGAAGAAGCACCAAACGCAGATGGCGAAAGCGTGGCCCCAGGTGGCAAGACTTCGGTCCAGGCTGCGGTTGCCTCGGCCCCAGTCGCACGATCAATGGGAACCGCGAGCGCGAGCGGCAGGAGCGTGCCGGCAAGCAGAACGGCCGAGGTGAGACCCGAGCTGTGCATGACGGCCTGTCGGTTGTCGATGAATGAGTTCGGAGCAGATCCCGGATTCGGACCAGCTCCTCCAGTTCACAATGCCCAAACCCGCAAGGATCGTATCATGGATTCATGTTGTAGCCGGCGGTCATGACCCGCTGCACCAGGGCGCCGTCATTCTCCCCGGCATTCCGTCGAGGTCCGGGGCCTTGCCCCCTGAACTGGATTCCCCGCGACCGTGCAATCGGGTGGGCCTGATGACTGAGCCCTCCCAACCGTTGCGCTCCGGGACCGGGCCTGGACGTGCCGCGTGTGCCCTTCATCGCACCAGGATGATGCGGCGCTCGACGCGGACGCGCCCGTCCACGACCAAGCGGGCGAAGTAGACCCCGGCGTGATCGGCCGCGCCCTGCCAGGTGAGTTGGTGGTAGCCGGCGTCCAGCGCGCGGCTCACCGGCTCGCCGGCCTGGCGCCCGGCCACGTCGTACACGATGAAGGTGATAGTGGCCGGTGCCGGCAGTGCCAGCGTGAACCGGGTCGCTCCTCGCGTGGGATTGGGCGCCGGGGCGCTGAAACTCAACTCCGGGGGCAGGACCCCGGGCGGCACAACTGGCGGTGACTCCACCGCCACCACGCGCGCGCCGCCGAAGCACCAGAAGCCCGAGCCCAGCAGGAAGCTGGCATTGAGGCTGCCACCGACCGCCGGCTGGCCGAGCGTGCCGACGAGCGAGTAAATGGCGTTCGAGGACGGACTGCCGCCGTTGGCCAGCACGCCGCCGCGCAGCTGCTCGGCCCGCGCCGGCCCGGCCGCGAGCAGCGCGGCTGCGAGGCAGATGACGACGAGACGGATGGTTGTAGTTCTCATGGCGATCACCTCCCCGTCACGGCTGCGTGGTGGTTGCCGGCTTGGCGATCTTCGCCAGCTGCTCGGCGAGGCGTGCCTCGATCAGCTGGCGGTGGGCCTTCTCGGCCAGGGCCCGTGCCTTGGCGTCCCGCAGCTCGAGCTCGCGCAGGTCGACGAGCAGGCTCTCGCTGGAGCCTGCCGGTTGGAGAGCGCCTGTCGGCCCCGGCTGCCCCGCCGACGTGGTGCGTTGCACGTTCGAGAACTGGTTGGCCTCCTCCTGGGTCACGGCGGTCGTCACCTCGCCGTAGCTGGTCGGGTAGTAGGTCGCGGTGATGGTCGGGGCGGAGAGGTAGTTCACCAGCGACTCGCTCTGCTGCCCGTACGCTTCGAGCCGAAACGTGTAGGTCCCCGCGGTCTTGTAGTAGGTATGGCGGACGGAGATGGGGGTGTAGGTGTAGCTGGTGTGGGTTCCGGCGAGGCCGTTGGCGTAGCCCGAGATGTAGTAGCCGCTGATAATGCCACCCCCTGCGGTTTCGTCGATCTGGATGTATGCATAGTCGGCCGTGGCTGTCGCGCTACCTCCGGTGGTGTGCTGGCCATCAGCCTCGACGACGATGTAGCCGGCCGCCGGGGTGAAGAGGGTGACCGTGACGATGTCGCCCATGGTCGAACCGATGGGCACGTTTACAACGCCGTTCACGTGTCCCTGGGCGATGCCGGGCTCGTCGAGGATCTCCGTCGCCGAGATTGCGCTGGGCGGCAACTGCACCGCGGCGTTCCCGGTCGTGTCGGTGTTGAAGGAACTGGCGCTGCCGGACCCATAGATAGAGACGCTGGGGTTGCCGGACCCGCTGTTGCCGTCCACGACGAAGCCGCCGCTCCCCCCCTTGACGTAGAGGTAACCGCCATTGCCATTGCCGTCGGGCTGGATCGACGTGGTGGTGATGCCGCTGGCGTCGAACAGAGTGAGGTTCCCGCCTTGGCCAGGAATGTTTTGGATCTTTGCGCCGACCACACCGTTCCCATAGACCCACACCTCGCCGTTGTGCGACGTCGTGCCGACGGCCAGCAGGGGGTCGGCGGTGATCGCCGCGCCGCTGCCCGTGTTGGTGATCGTCAGCGCCGGACTTGCGCTCGAGACCGCGCCCGCGAACGGCAGCCGCAGCGACAGTCCGTAGGGCGAGGAGGCCAGCGCCACGCGGGGCGTCAGTTCGGTGCCAGCGCCCACGGTGATGCCCAGCCAGTAGGGCACGTCGAACGCCAGGCCGCTCAGCGACGCTGCACTGCCCAGGATCACGCTGAAGCCGCCCCGCGACACCGCGACCGTGCCTTGCGTCTCGGTCCAGATGGCGCTGCCGCCCGAGGCGACGTTGTAGAGCTTGAAGGTCAGGCTGTAGTTGCCGTCGGGCACGAGCGCGCCGGTGTTGTCCATCAGCACCCCCTGGTAGCTCAGGGTCGAAGGCACGACGGCGAACGCGGAGCTGGCCGTCAGGACCGGAAGCAAAGCGAGCAAGAGGAGGAAGAGACGCTTCATCGAGGGACCTCCTGGGAGCAGGGATGAGAATCGGGGCCATGGACGTGATGCGGTCGGGGAAGCGGATGCTTCGGTGGCGAGGGGGAGAGGGCGCACACAGAAACGGCGGGTGCAGGGCGCGCCCGGGAGGAATGGACTCAACCCTTTGATGGCATCCGAGAGCATAGCCCTAGCCCCGCGATACGGCCATCTCAATCGCGCAGCATCTCAATCGCGCAGCACAATCGCGCCGCGCGCCGCACCCTGACGCCGGCCATGGAATGAGCCGCGCCGGGTTCTCCGCAGAACTCGCTGCATTGGTGCCACCAAATCGGCTGGAGCCCACTGGCGACGACCGTAGGCCTCGACAGGCTGGTCCGCAGGTTTGCCGATCAGTTCTAGCCCGCACTATTCATGAGCCCGCGGCCTGCGAGCGCGATCTGCGCGTCCTCCGGACCCACCTTCGGTGGGTACCCCGCAGCTCGACCGGCCGCTGTCCTCATCGTGTTGACAACACGGTTCCGGGGTACCCACCGAAGGTGGGTCCGGCCGGCCGATCTTCTTGCGGCTGACCCACATCTCGCACTCTCGGCTCGCG
>CAIXRL010000144.1 GCA_903921835.1 Candidatus Eiseniibacteriota bacterium
GAGGGCGAAGGGCGCGTGGCGTTCACCAGCGACGCGGCGTCGAACGCGCCGCGGTATCGGATCACCTACCAGGCCGCGCCGGGCGGCATCGTCAAGGGCAGCTTCGCGGTGGCGGCTCCCGGAAAGCCCGACGCATTCACGCCCTACCTGACCTGGGACATGAGCCGGACCAAGGCTCACTAGTATAGAGATTCCGATATAACGTTGCAATATACTCTAGCATGCGATACACTCGCCTCTGAACATGGAGGCGCCGCATGCCGTTCACGAGTCGACGGTCGCACGTGGAATTGTCGGCAGAGGCCAGGCAAGAGTTGGTGGCGTTGAGTGGATCGCGGGCGGCTCCCGCCCACCGTGTCGAGCGCGCCCGCATCTTGCTCGCGTATGTGGGTGGGCAGTCGGTGTCGGGGATCGCTCGGGATATGCACACCTCGCGCCCGACCGTCGAACGGTGCCTGAACAAGGCCCTAGAGCTGGGAGTGCACGCGGCGTTGAACGACCTGCCCGGGCGCGGCCGCAAGCCGCGCCTGACCCCCGACGCGCGGACGTGGGTGATCAACCTGGCGTGTCAGAAACCGAAGGAGTTGGGGTACGCGCAGGAATTGTGGACCACACGCTTGTTGATGGCGCACGTCCGCCGACACGCGACCGCGGCGGGGCATCCGTCGCTGGCCCGTCTGGGCCGGGGCACGGTCTCGAAGATTCTGCACGCGGGCGGCGTCCAGCCCCACAAGATCCGGTACTACTTGGAGCGACGCGATCCCGACTTTGAGGCCAAGATGGCGCAGGTGCTCTGCGTGTACCAGCAGGTCGAGTTGCTGCGGCAGGCGCAGGACCCGACGGGGCCGTTGACCGCGATTCTCAGCTTTGACGAAAAGCCGGGAATCCAGGCGATCAGTAACACCGCCCCCGATCTGCCTCCGGTCCCCGGTCGGCACGCGACGGTGGGGCGTGACCATGAGTATGTGCGCCACGGAACACTCACCCTGATGGCGGGGATCGACCTGCTGACCGGGTATGTGCATGGGCAGGTGGTTGAGCGACACCGCAGCCGCGAATTCGTTGAGTTCCTGCGCGCCGTCGATGCCTTCTACCCGCCGGACACCACGATCCGAATCGTACTGGACAACCACTCGGCGCACATCTCCAAGGAAACGCGCGCGTACTTGGCCACGCGCCCCAACCGCTTCGCGTTTACCTTCACACCGAAGCATGGCTCGTGGCTCAACCTGGTGGAAGCCTTCTTCGGCAAACTGGCCAGGACGATGCTCCGCGGCCTGCGCGTGGCCTCGAAAGCCGAACTGAAGGCCCGGCTCGAACAGCACCTGGATGAACTCAACGCCGAACCGGTCGTATTTCACTGGAAGTACGGCCTCGAATCTCTTGCGGTCGCATAGTTTGCGTGTAACGTTATTTCAGAATCGATATACTAGTACCCCGGTTCCCAATTACGGCAACGTATTCCGAGCGGGGCATCCCGCCTCGCCGCGTTGCTCCTCCCTCTCATATTCCCGATACGCTCGGTCGTCGCGCCTTGCGATCCGGGCGCCGCACTCCGGACTATCGTTGCCGTAATTGGGAACCGGGGCACTGAGGCAGTTGCCGTGACGGAGCGCGCAAAGGTATGGTAGGCGCGATGGCCCAACGCGATGCGCTCGACGCCGACACGTACCGGGAGGCGGCATCGCGCCACGCGGCGGAGCGCGATCGCCACGGGCAACGATCGCGCCGGCTGTCGTACGCGCGGCTGGTAGTGTTCCTGGTTGCCGCTTCGAGCATCGTGTCGGCATTCCCTGGTCCCGTCTCGTACGCATCGCTTCGAATCTGGGCCGGAATCGCCGGACTCGTCGTGTTCTTCGTCCTCGTCTACTGGCACAGCCATGTAGAGACACGGGAGCGCTGGTTCGCGACGCTGGCACGGGTGAACACCGACGCGGCGGCGCGCGTGAACCGCGCATGGGACCGGCTGACGCCCGCCGCGATCGCGAGTCCCGGCCCCGGGCATCCCTACGCCGACGATCTCGACATCTTCGGCCATGCGTCGGTCTTCCAGTTGCTCGGCTGGGTTGGCACTGAAGCGGGGCGCACGACGCTCGCTGACTGGCTCACGCGGGGTGCGAGTCCCGCGACGATACGCGACCGGCAGCAGGCCGTCGCGGAACTCGCGCCCCTCGAACGGATACGGGAGGAGTTTGCCGCGCTCGGCCGGATCGTCGAGCCGGCCCCCCACGCGCTCGAGGGGCTCTACGCGTGGGCGGAAGCGGGTCCGTGGTTCACTCGAACGCGATGGGCGGCCTGGCTGGTCCGGGGACTGACGGCCCTGCTGCTCGGGC
>CAIXRL010000145.1 GCA_903921835.1 Candidatus Eiseniibacteriota bacterium
CGCGCAGCCGCTTCGGGATGGCCGCCACCACGTCCCTTTGCGCCAGGGCGGCGTTGGGCGGGGCTCGGGGCCGGGGCTCGCGGGGGCGCAGTGCGCTCCGCGGCCTGGCGTCAGCGCCGCAACACCCGCCAGAACACGTACAGCACCGCGGCGACGAGCATGGCCGCGGCCGCGATCCACGCGCGGTTGCCGCGGCGCGGGGCACCCACCGGGGTCGACCTGAGCTCCGGGAGGGGGGCTGGCTCGGAGGCCGCCACAGCACCCGGCACTGGCGCGGGCGCGGACGCGAACGCGGGCATGACCGGCGGCGGTGCGGGCGCGATCGCCGGGCGCGGCTCGAAGACCGGGACCGGCGCGCGCACTGGAGCGGCTGGAGTCGCCTGAGCGACCGGCTTCGCCACCTCGAGCGGCCAGCCCAGCGCGAGCGCCCAGCTCTCGACGGCCCAGCGCGCCGCGTCCGCCGTCACGCCGAGTTCGTCCTCGATGCGGTGCGCGAGCATCCCCACGCGCCCCACCGTCGCGGCGCCGGCCGCCGAGCGCTGGAGTTCGCCCATGACGCCCGAGCGCAGCACGCCCAGCAGCAGCGCCACCTCGCGCTTGTTCGCCGGGCAGCGCCCGCGCAACAGCGATTCACAGCGCGCCGCATCCGTGGCCATCTCCGCACCGTGCTCGGTGACGAGTGCGCGCAGCACCTGCCGGACCCGTTCGTCCATCCTGATCTCACCCCGCCCGCAGGCAGTCGTGCAGGTGCAGCACGCCGACCGGGGCGTGAATGTCGTCCACGACGATCAGCGCGGTGATCGGGCCGCGCTCGCGCTCCTCCATCTGCCGCACGGCGCTCGCGACCAGCGCGTCGGGCCCGATGAGACTCGGCGTGCGCGACATGACGTCTGCGGCGCGCAGCGCCCACGGATCGGGCTGGCGCAGCAGGATGCGCTTGAAGTCACCGTCTGTGATCACGCCCGAGAGCCGCCCCGCCCCGTCCACGACCGCGGTCATGCCGAGGCGCTTGTTCATGATCTCCAACATGACGTCGCGCAGCGAAGTGTTCTCGCCCACGCACGGCAGCGCCTCGCCGGCGTGCATCAGCTCGCTCACAGGTCGCGCGGCGGAGCGGCCAATCACGCCGCCCGGGTGCAGGAAACGGAAGTCCTCCGCCTGGAAGCCTCGCCGCTCCATCAGCGCGATCGCCAGGCAGTCGCCGATCACCTGCGTGAGCGTGATGCTGGTGGTGGGCGTGAGGTCGAGCGGGCAGGCCTCGGCGACCGGTCCCAGCACCAGCGCGGCGGTGCTGCGCAGCGCCAGCGGTGAGCCGGGCTGCACGACGATCGAGACGAGCGGCAGCCCGTGCCGCTCCAGGTACGGCATCAGCGAGAGCAGCTCGTCCGTGGCGCCGCTCTTGGAGATGAACAGCGCCACCTCGCCCGGCGCGAACAGGCCCGCGTCGCCGTGCCGCGCATCCGCGGGGTGCAGGAACACCGACGGCGTGCCGGTGCTGGTGAACGTGGCGGCCAGCTTCTGCGCCATGAGTCCCGACTTGCCGACTCCCGAGACGATCACCTTGCCGCGACAGCCGGCCAGCGTCTCGACCGCGAGCGCGAACTCGGGCCCGATGCGCTGCTCGAGCGCGGCCACGGCCTGGGCCTCGATGCGGATCACCTCGATCGCGCGCGCCAGCACGTCGGTGGCGGGCGTCATTTGGCCTCGTACCGCTCCAGCACGCGGTCCCACACGCCGTTGTGCTCGAGCAGCATCTCGATGGCCTCGCGCACGGCGCCGCGGCCCGCGGACGCCTTCGTGACGGTCTTCGCGAACGCGAGCACCTCCGCGGTGCTGTCCGCCACCGCGATGGGCCACGCGACGCGCTTCATCATGGGCACGTCCGGCAGGTCGTCGCCGATCATCACGCACTCGTCCCAGCGCACGCCCTCGCGCGCCAGCACCTTCTCGGCGACCGCGACCTTGTCCTTGGCGCCCAGGTAGTGCTCGAGCTTGAGGTCGTGCATGCGCGCGGCCACCGCGAGCGAGGCGCGGCCGGAGATC
>CAIXRL010000146.1 GCA_903921835.1 Candidatus Eiseniibacteriota bacterium
CCGCGCGCAGGCGTGCCGCGGCCCCGCGCCGCAGCGGCGCAGCCGCCGCGCAGCGCGCCGCCTGGGAGACGTCGTATCCGGCGGACCGCGAGCGGGCCGACCTGTACCCGTACACGATCTCGGGAAACCCGATCCAGCCGCTCTACGGCCCCGGGGACATGCTGGGGACAGATGTCGCGCGCGACCTGTCCGTACCGGGCGAATACCCGTACACACGCGGCGTGCACCCGACCATGTACCGCGGGCGCATGTTCACCATGCGCCAGTTTGCCGGCTTCGGCGCGGCGCGCGCGACCAACCAGCGGTTCCACTACCTGCTCGCGGCGGGGCAGACGGGTCTCTCGATCGCCTTCGACAACCCCACCATCATGGGCTACGACAGCGATCACCCGAAGTCGCATGGCGAGGTGGGCAAGTGCGGCGTCGCGGTGGACTCGCTGCGCGACATGGAGATCCTGCTGCAGGGCATCGACCCGGGCGCGATCTCCACGTCCATGACCATCAACGGACCCGCCGCGATCATGTTCGGCTTCTACCTCGCGAACGCCGACAAGCGCGGGGTGCCGTTCGCGAAGCTGCGCGGCACGCTGCAGAACGACATCCTCAAGGAGTACATCGCGCAGAAGTGCTGGTGCTTCCCGCCGCGGCCGTCCCTGCGCATCATCGTGGACCAGATCGAGTTCGCGACCCGGCACGTGCCGCAGTGGAACACCATCTCGATCAGCGGCTACCACATCCGCGAGGCCGGCTCGACGGCGGCGCAGGAACTGGCGTTCACCATCGCCGACGGCTTCACGTACGTCGAGGAGTGCCTCGCGCGCGGTCTGGACATCGATGACTTCGCGCCGCGGCTGTCGTTCTTCTGGAACAGCCACCTGGACTTCTTCGAGGAGATCGCCAAGCTGCGCGCGGCGCGCCGCATCTGGGCGCGGCACATGCGCGAGCGCTACGGGGCGAAGCGCCGCGAGAGCTGGCTGATGCGCTTCCACACGCAGACCGCCGGCTGCTCGCTGTGGGACAAGCAGCCCGAGAACAACATCGTGCGCACGGCGTACGAGGCGCTGGCGGCGGTGCTGGGCGGCACGCAGTCGCTGCACACGAACTCGATGGACGAGACCATCGCGCTGCCCAGCGACAAGGCCGTGAAGATCGCGTTGCGCACGCAGCAGATCATCGCGCACGAGATCGGCGTCACCGAGACCATCGATCCGCTGGCGGGCTCGTACTACCTGGAGAGCCTCACGAACACGCTCGAGGCGCAGGCCGAGGAGTACTTCCGCCGCATCGACGGGATGGGTGGTGTCGTGGCCGGCATCGAGAAGGGCTTCTTCCAGCGCGAGCTGGCCACCGCCGCGTACCAGTACCAGCGGGAGATGGAGCGCAAGCAGCGCGTCATCGTGGGTGTGAACGAGTACGTGGATCCCGACGAGAAGCTCGACATCGAGATCCTGAGGATCGGCGAGGAAGTCGAGGCGGAGCAGAAGTTGGTGCTCGAGGAGTTGCGCCGCACGCGCGACAACCGCGCGACCACGTCGGCGCTGCACGCCCTCACCGCGGCTGCCCGCACGGCACCGGGCGAGGCGAACCTGATGGAGAGGATCCTCGACGCCGCCCGCACGTACGCGACCGAGGGCGAGATTCGCAACGCCATGCGCGAGGTGTACGGCGACCACGTGGAATCGGCGGAGTTCTAGCCCGGAGTATTCATGAACCGCGAGCCGAGAGTGCGAGATGTGCGTCAGCCGCAAGAAGATCGGCCGGCCGCGCCGGAACCGTGTCAAAGACACGATGAGGACAGCGGCCGGTCGAGCTTCGCAGCGGATGACGTGCAGATCGCGCTCGCAAGCCGCGGGCTCATGAATACTCACGGCTGCTAGAGGAGCGCGCCATGTCGCCCATACTGGATGCGCGAAGCGCGAAGTCGTTCGAGCCGCTGGCGGACTTCCGCTTCCTGAACTTCTCCGAACTGGTTCACCGGCCGGTGTGCGCGGGCAAGATCGGCGACCGCATCGGGCGGCTGGACGACATCGTGTTCGCCCTCGCGGAGCCCTACCCGGAAGCGGTCGGGCTGTATCTCGAGTTCGGCTGGGGCAAGCCGACGCAGTTCGTCCCATGGAACCGCGTCGTGCGCATCGAGGACGACGCGGTCTTC
>CAIXRL010000147.1 GCA_903921835.1 Candidatus Eiseniibacteriota bacterium
GAGCCCGGTGTGCAGGTCGCCGGTGACGCGCCCGAACATGATCTCGCTGTCGAACGTCCGGTTCTCGAAGTTCCACGCGACGTCGGTCGCCCAGGTGAGCGCGTGCCCCGGCGCCGGGAAGAAGTTCAGCGCCGCGCCCGTGGTGAGGTTGGGCGAGACGAACTCGCGCACGCCGTCGCTCCAGCTCAGGTACGTCGTCGTGGCGTCGTGCAGCACCGCGGACAGCGAGACCGCGTCGCTCGCCATGTACAGCAGGCCCGCGTCCACGCCCGCCCCGAAGGACGTCACGTGCTGGCCCACGAGCGTGTCGGGAATGCTCTGGCGCACGAACTTGACCGTGCCGCCGTAGCACAGCCGCTTGCCGCGCTGGCGCGCGTAGGAGACGCCGAACGCGAGGTCGGTGCTGCTGGCCATGTACAGGTCCTCGGCGGAGAGCAGCAGCCGCTCGCCCGGGTCCCAGACGCCGTTGCCCTGCCCATTGCCGGGCGTCAGCGGATCGTTGTCCGAGCCGTAGTCCAGCCAGTCGCCCGGCTTCAGCCCGCCGGGACGCGGCGTGATCGGGATGTCGGAGACACCGACCCACGTTGCGGTGAACCCCAGCGCCGCGCGGCGCTCGCCCTGGGCCTTGAGCGGCATGACGTAGCTGCCGAAGTTGTGCGAGACCAGGCTGCCGAACTGCTCGGCGTGCTGCAGGAACGCCTCGCGGTAGGGCAGGAACACCATGCCCGCGGGATTCCAGTACGGCGCCGTCGCATCGTCCGCGACCGCGGAGAAGGCGCCGCCCATGCCGACCGCACGCGCCCCCACCGGGATCTTCATGAACTCACCTGCGTACTTGGTGGCGCTCGCCGGTTGGACGACGAGGACCAGGACGGCGGCGGCCAGCCATGCACGCGTACGGAGCTGCTTCATGCGGTTCCTCTTGGCGATGCGGTCGGGCGCGCGGCGCCGCCGGAGCGGGAGCACGCGAGCGGTTGGATTGTCCCGGCGAGCCTAGGAGCGGGTCTCTTCAGATGTCAACCGGCGAGGGCTCGGGCTTCCACTCGGGCATGCTCGCCTCGCCGAGCGGCTGCGTGATGCGCCATTCGCCCTTCGTGCGCACCAGCTCGCTCCCCGATTCGAACATGCGTTCATCCTTCGATCCCCGTGGCCGGAAGTGAACCTCGTACCGCACCATCACCCGCCCGCCCGTGACCGGCAGCGAACGGAACGCCGCCAGCCACAGATCGTCCGTCGGCGGCATGAACCACAGCGCGCCCGGCATCGGCAGGTCGCGCCCGCCCGTGATGAAGCAGTCCTGCACCGCATCCGCATCGCCTTCCCGCAGCGCCTCCCAGTAGGTCAGCAGCGCGCGGCTCGGGGTGCGGAAGCGCGGGTCCACCCGGGAGCGTTCGCCCTGGCCCAGCAGCGACAGGCTCGCGAGCACGATGACCAGCACCCCGCGCCATCCGATCCCGCCGCGCGTGGAGGGCGCCACCGAGCCGGGATCCGGAACGGTTGCGTCCTCTGCTACACCAGCGGGGGCCTGCGGCGTTCCAACAATCCGGAGCCGTGGCGCGTGGGCCTGCAGGAGGTCGAGTCGCATGCTCGCTACCGGGGCGGGAAGGCGCGCTCCCGGCGCCTCGACGCAGACCACTGACCGTGCGGGCGAACGTCCGGTGCGCGCCCAGGGAACTCTCCACCACGAACGACCACCGCACGTTTCGTTCCGGGCCGTTCGCATCGTGCCTGAGACAAGCGTAACACCTCGGGCACGACGCGAGTACAGGGCCGCAACCTTCTGGCAAAGGACTACTTGGAGCGCGGC
>CAIXRL010000148.1 GCA_903921835.1 Candidatus Eiseniibacteriota bacterium
ATCGGGATCGCGCTGTGGGTGGCGCACGGCGCCGGGTTCGGATCGCGCGCGCAGGGGCTCACGACCAGCTACATGACCTTTGCGGGCCAGCTCTCGCTCATGGTGCCGGTGGCGTTCTCGGTCGCGGTGAGCGAGAAGCGTCCGCGCTGGCGCCGGGGCGCCGCGCTCGCCGGGGTGCTGGCGCTCGCCGCGCTCGCCGTCACGTTCACGCGCAGCGCGTGGATCGCCACGGTGGTCGCGTGTGCGGTCGTCGCCGGCGTGTGGTCGCCGCTCGCGGTTGGCGGCATCGCGCTGGTGGCCGCGGCGCTGTTCGCGTTCGCACCCGGCACGTTCGGCGCGCGGCTGCGCAGCATCTTCGATCCGCACAACCCGTGGAACCAGCAGCGCGTGCTCATGTGGGGCGCGGGACTGCGCATGTTCCGCGACCACCCGTGGACCGGCGTCGGGCTGCAGGACCTGCACAGGCTCTACGACCAGTACCGCGCGCCCGAGGCCACCGAGCGCGTCGGCCACATGCACAACATCTACGTCCAGATCGCCGCGAACCTGGGGCTGGCGGGACTTGCCGCGTTCGCGTGGCTGTACACGTCCATCGTGCGCACCACGACGATCGCGCTGCGCCCCCAGCTGGCCCGCCGCGGCCTCGCCGCCGGCCTGCGTGTGGGCGTGCTCGCCACGCTCATCGGCTTCCTGTTCGCGGGACTCTTCGAGTGGAACTTCGGCGACGAGGAGCTGCTCTACGGTCTCTACACGCTCGCCGGTCTCGCCTGGGCCGCGCGGAGCTGGGACAGCGAAACGTGATCGACGATGTCGCCCTCCGGGGGCGGAGCGAGGCGTGCGGAAGTCGAGTGGCGCAGTGGGGCCACGAAGTGGGGTCCCCGCAAGCCAATCGAGCTTCCGCGCGCCTCGCGGGAGGGTGGGGCCGACGCCCCGCTCCCAGTTGCTCGCCAGCGTCGGGCCGACGCTCCGTTCGAGGGAGCGCCACGCCATGAACGTCGCGCTGGTCCACGACTGGCTCACCGGCATGCGCGGCGGCGAGCGCGTGCTCGAGCGCATCGCGGCGATGCACCCCACGGCGCCGATCCACACGCTGGTGTGGACGCGCGGCACGGTCTCCGCCGCGATCGAGTCGCACCCGATCCGCACGTCGTTCCTGCAGCGCCTGCCCGCGGCCGACCGGCGCTACCGCTGGTTCCTGCCGCTGTTCCCGCGCGCCATCGAATCGCTCGACCTGTCCGGCTGCGACGTCGTGCTGTCCACCAGTCACGCCGCGGCCAAGAGCGTGCGCACGCCGGCCGGGTGCTTCCACCTGAGCTACATCTTCACGCCCATGCGGTATGTCTGGGATCTCGAGGACGTCTACTTTCCGCCGGGACGTTTCCCGTGGCCGCTGTCGTGGTACGTGCGGCGCACGTGCGCGAACCTGCGCGCGTGGGACCGCGGCACCAGCTCGCGCCCGCAGGCGCTGGTCGCCGACTCGCGCCACGTGGCCGAGCGCATCCGCCGCTGGTGGGGCCGCGACGCCGACGTCGTCTACCCGCCGGTCGAGGTCGCGCGCTTCACGGCCAACACCGGCGGCCGCGAGCGCTACCTGCTCGCGGGCGCGTTCGCGCCGTACAAGCGCGGCGACCTCGCGCTCGCCGCCTGTGCGCGCCTGGGCCGCCCGCTCACGGTCGCAGGCAGCGGACAGGAGCGCGGGCGGCTGGAACGCCAGGCGCCTGCCGGCAGCCAGTTCCTCGGCTGGGTGGCCGAGGAGGCGATGTCGTCCGTGTACGGCTCGGCGCGTGCGCTGCTGTTTCCGGGCGAAGAGGACTTCGGCATCATGCCGCTCGAGGCGATGGCGAGCGGAACGCCGGTGATCGCGTTCGGCCGCGGCGGCGCGCTGGAGACCGTGGGCCGCGGCGCGAGCGGGGAGGCGCTGGCGCGCGTGGCCGCCGGCGGGATCGCGCGCGTGCCGGGTGGCGTGCTCTTCGGCACCCAGAGCGCGGAGTGCCTCGCCGGGGCGATCGGGCTGTTCGAGCGCGAGCGCTTCGACCCGCACGAGCTGCGCGCGCTCGCCATGCCGTTCGCTCCCGGGGTGTTCGACGCGGCGTACCGCGAGGTCTTCGAGCGGCGTCACGAGGAGTGGCGGCGCAACGGAAAGGACTCCCATGGCGGGTGAGCCGGACGACGGGACGATCTTCGACGAGCTGGTCGCGAAGGCGTGGGGCGAGGCGCCGCCATTGCTGCAGTTCCGCAGCCTGGCCTCGGCGCACCAGTACCGCGAGCTGTACCGGTTGTGGAGGCGATACGTGCCGGCGGGGGCCGAGGCTCTCGACTGGGGGGCCGGCAACGGGCACTTCTCGTACTTCCTCGCGCGCACCGGCTATCGCGGCACCGGGTTCTCGTTCGGAGCGTTCGAGTACGAGCGCTGGCTGCCCGACGTGCCCTATCACTTCGCCGCCGGCAGCGAGAGCGAGCCGGTCCGCCTGCCGTTCCCGGACGCCTCGTTCGACGCCGTCGCGTCGATCGGCGTGCTGGAGCACGTTCGCGAGACCGGCGGCAACGAGGCGGCGAGCCTGGCCGAGATCGCGCGCGTGCTGCGCCCTGGTGGCGTGTTCGCGTGCTGGCACTTTCCGAACCGCTGGAGCTGGATCGACCTCACGGCGCGCCGCTTTCCGGGCAAGTACGTCCACACCTGGCGCTACACGCCCGGCGACATCCGCCGGCTCGTCACGGGCGCGGGGCTCGAGTTGATCGAGACGCGCCGCTACGGCGTGCTGCCGCGCAACTCGCTCCACGCGCTGTTCGGGCCGGCGCGGGCCGCGCGCTGGACCGCGGTGCTCTGGGACGCGCTCGACGACGTGCTGGGGGTGCCGTTCGGTGTGCTCGCGCAGAATCACGGGTTCATCGCCCGCAAGCCGGGGGCGGCCGCGCGCGCGGGCTGAAGCACCGGTTCGCCGGCCGCCGGGCGTGAGCCGGGGCCGCATCCCGGACGTCTCGTGCGCAACCGCGGGCGCCGGCCGTGAGCGGCGCTCAGCGCGCCGCGATCGCCTCGTGGTAGACGCGCTCGGTGGCCTCGGCGATGGCGCTCCACTCGAACCCCGGCGGCAAGCCGGCGCGCGGCCGCTCCGGCGGCGCAGCCGTCAGGCGCGTGAGCGCCGTGCTCCACGCCCGCGCGTCGCGCGGGAGGATCTCGCCGTTCACGCCGGGCTCGATGATCTCGGCTGCGTTGCCCACGTCGTGGGCCAGCGTGTACAGGCGGCCTGCGAGCATCTCGAGCAGCGCCACGCTGCACCCTTCGTAGTACGAGGGGAGCGCCCCGAGGTCCGCGGCGTGGATCCAGTCCACCACATCCGCGTGCGGCAGTGGCCCGGTGACGAGGCGCGAGGGCGCGCGCACGGTCCCGCTTCCGCCCACGGTCACCCAGACGGCCCGCGCCGACTGCGGCACCGCAGCCTTCCAGGCTCGGCCCAGCAGGTCGTAGCCCTTCACGAAGTCGTCACGCCCGATGGTGAGCAGGACGGTCGTATCGGGCGCGATTCCCCAGCGTGCGCGCACCGCGGCCCGGTCCGCCACCGGATCGGCATGGGTGACCCCGTTGGGGATCACGGTAGCGCGCGCAGGGTCGAGCCCGTGCCAGCGCGCGAAGTCGCGGCGCACGCGCCCGGCCACGGCGATGAGCCGGGCCGCCCGCTGTGCCAGCCGCCGCTCGGAGGCGACCGCGCGCCAGTTGGCGACATTGACGAGCGTCCGCCAGCGGCCAATGCGCACGTAGGTCTCCATTTTGGCGGCGACGCAGAAGTGCAGCGTGCCGACGAGCGCGCGTTGCGCATCCAGTCCTGCGGGCCACGCGCCGCCGTGGTGATGCACGACGTCGTAGCGCGACAGGTCGGGGTGTGCGATCACGGGGAAGGGAAGCGGCCGGGAGGCCCGCCCCATGAGCTCCACGGCGTGCCCGCGCGCGACCAGGCCCGCGGCCAGTTCGCGCACGTGCGTCTCCACTCCGCCGGGCAGCGAGACGTCGCACCCGCTCTGCAGGAGGATCCTCATCGCGCGGCCGGCGGGGGCACAGCGCGGGTGGCGCGCGGGCGGAGCGGCACCACCCATGCGAGGGCCCACCAGGCGAGCGCCCCGGCGAGCGAGCGCGGATCGCGCAACGCCCGGGACAGGACGCGGTGCGACTCCGCCGTCAGGCCTTCACGCGCGTACGCCTCGCCCAGGCGCAGCGCGAAACGCCCCGCGTGCGCGTAGACGGCCACGAACGCCTCCGGGTCGGCGGCCGCGGCGAACGCGGCATACGAATCGGCCCCGGTGTCGCGGCGTTCCTCGGCGAATACGCGCGCCAGCGCGGCGTAGAACAGCTGCTGGTCGCGGGCTCGGGTGAACACCCCGCGCGCGTGGTGACGCCAAAGATAGAGGGGCTCGGGAAGATTCGCGAGGCCCGCGTCCGCGGGCAGGCGCAGCCACAGATCGTAGTCCTGTGATGCCCGGAAGGCGCCGCGATAGCCGCCGGCTCGCATGTACGCCCCGCGCCGCATCATGACCGAGCCGTGCACGAACGGGTTGGCGCGCGCGAGCAGGCGGCGGATGCGCACCGGCTCGAACGGGACCCGCAGTTCGCCGGCGGGTGCCCCGGCGTCGTCGATGATGTGCGCCGCGGTGCCCACGAGCGCGACGTCTTCGTGGGCGTCGAGGAACTCGACCTGGCGCGCGAGCCGCGTGGGATGGGAAACGTCGTCGCCGTCGTGACGGGCCAGCAGCGCACCGGTCGCCTGGTGCGCGGCGAGGTCGAGCGCCGCGGCGAGCCCGACGCCCGCGGTTCGGATGACCCGCGTGCCCGGATGCGCGGCGGCGTGGCGCGCCAGGATTTCCGGCGTGGCGTCCGACGAGCCGTCGTCGACCGCCACCAGTTCGACGTCGCGGCAGGTCTGGGCCGCGATGCCGGCCAGGGCGGCGGGCAGGTGCCGCTCGCCATCGCGGCTTGCGAGCAGCACGGAAACGCGTGGCGCCGCGCTGCTCATCCGTCCGCCCGTACGTCGTACGCGCGTGCCCAGCGCTCGAGCGCGGCCATCCCGAACAACCGATAGGGCGCCAGCTCGTCGGCGCGGCCGGCGAGGAACTGCTCCACCTCCGCGCGCAGGGCGCCCGGCCGGTAGAGGGCGCCGGTGGCCACGGGGTCGAGCAGCAATCCCTCCAGCCACGGGCGCATGCCGCCGCGCAGCCAGCTCTGGATCGGAAGTTGGAAGCCCTGCTTGGCCGCTGCGAGCGGGGCCGCAGGAAGGCGGTCGCGCACCAGGCGGCGCAAAAGCGGCTTCATGGTCGTCAGCGAGGCGCGCCGCGAGGGTACGATCCGCGCGACGTGCTCGAACAGGCGGTGGTCGAGCAGCGGCGACCGGTTCTCGAGGGCGTGGCGCATCGAGGCGATGTCGACCTTGAGCAGCAGGTCGTCCGGCAGGTAGACACCCGTGTCCCAGTCGAACAGGGCGCCCGTCAGCCCATACGCGGCGGATTCCAGCTCCGCCGTCTCGGGTGGCGCGGGGCCGAACAGCGCGTCGAGTCGTTCGCGTGACGTCACCGAGCCCAGCTCGCGCGCCGCGAAGCGTGGTCCGCCGCGCGCGAGCGTGTCGATGGCCCGCGCGGCGTGGGGCCGGGTCACGGCGCGCAGGGCGGCGAGCCCGCCGGGGAACCGGGCGGCGAGGTCGGCGCGGCGTGCGAAGCGGTAGCGGGGGTAGCCGCCGAACAGTTCGTCGCCCCCGTCGCCGTTCAGGATCACCTTCACGTACTTCGCGGCCTCGCGCGCGATCAACGCGGTGGTGACCACGGCGCTGTCGCCGAGTGGTTCGCCGAAGTGCTCGAGGATGGCATCGATGTCGTGTTCGAGGTCGGGTTCGAGCACCAGTTCGACGTGCTCCGCGCCATAGCGCGCGGCGGATGCCCGCGCGATGGCGCGTTCGTCGGGCAGGCCCCGGAAGCCGACGGTGAATGTGCGGATGGGCCTGTGGCCGGCCGCGTGGAGACGCTCGAGCACGGTGGTGGAGTCCACTCCGCCGCTCAGGAACACCCCGATGGGCACGTCGCTCACCGTGCGGAGCCTGGTCGCCTCGAGCAGTTCGGCGTCGAGGCGCTCGAACCACGCCGCGTCGGCACGCTGGGCGGGGTCGGGCGCCGGGAGCCGCCACCAGCGCTCGGGCTCGGGATGCACGCCGGGGGCTGCCCCGCGCACCGTGAGGAGATGGGCGGCCGGCAGCTTGCGCACGCCCTCGAGCGCCGTGTGGGGCGAGGGCACGTAAAGGAAACGGACGAACTCACGCGCCCGTGTCCGGTCGAGCCGTGCGCGCACGAACGGCAGGCGCAGGAGCGCCCGGGCCTCGGACGCGAACGCCAGGTATTCGTCGGTGCGCACCCACACGAGCGGCTTCTTGCCGAGCCGGTCGCGCGCGAGCACGAGGTCGCCGGTGGCCGAGTCGTAGAGCGCGAATGCGAACATGCCGCGCACGTCGTCGAGCGCGGACGGGCCGCGGCGGGCGAGCAGTTCGACCAGGACCTCGGTATCCGACCGCGTGCGGAACGTCGCACCCTCGGCCTCGAGTGTGCGGCGCAGTTCGTGGTGGTTGTAGACCTCGCCGTTCTGGACGATCGCGAAGCGTCCGTCGGCCGAGCGCATGGGCTGCGCCCCGCCGCTGCTGGTGTCGATGATCGCGAGGCGCGCGTGGGCGAGAACGATCCGGTGGTCGGCGAAGATCCCCTCCCCGTCCGGTCCGCGGTGGCGAATCGCGGCGAGCATCGCCTCGCCCCAGGCGCGTTCAGGGGGCCGCCCGCCCAGCGCGAGCACGCCGGCGATGCCGCACATCGGGTCAGGCCCTTCCGGTGCGCTTCACGGCGCGCGCGTACAGGTACTCGCCGGGGGTGCCCGCCGGCTCGAAACGGGGCGTCACGCGCATGCGGGTCACCAGCACGCGGTCGATGACGACCGCCTCGCCGAAAACGTACGGCGTCGACTCCGGCGCGAGCAGGTCGGGGCGGTCCTCGGGCGTCGTGTGGAGTGATGTCGCGAATGTCAGGTCCGAGATCTCGACCGGATCGAAGTCGCGGGCCAGTTCACGGCGCAGGCGCCGCCTGTCGTACGGATTCACGTGGTAGGGGTTGAGGCGGTTCTCGAAGCGGTTCCAGGCGTCGTTGGGGGTCTTGACGAGCAGCAGCCCGCCTGGCCGGAGCGCGCGCGCGGCCGCGGCGAGGAAGGCGCGCCCGTCCCGCAGGTGCTCGAGGACCTCGCTGGCAAAGACGACGTCCGCGCTGCCGTCCTCCACCGGGAAGGGCCGTGTCGCGTCGTGGACGACGAAGTGCAGGTTCGGAAGCACGTGCCGCGCGCGAGCCACGGCGATGGCTTCGGGCGAGACGTCGAACGCATGCACGGTGCGCGCGTGTGCCGCCAGCAGGGCCGAGCCGGCTCCCTCGTTGCAGCCGGCCTCGACGACCACCCGTCCCGTCGCCTCGGGAAGCGCCAGGTGGTAGGGGATGAGGTTCACGCGCGTGAAGCCCGAAGGTTGCACGCCGGCGACGAAGCGTTCACAGGACTCCGCCGGATCCACGCCGCCGAAATCGCGGTAGGGGAGGATGCGCAGATAGTTCGCGCCAAGTGCACCCGCAACGAGGCGAACGTTGGCCCGCGAACGTGCCAGCAGCCGGCGCACGTAGTGCAGGTCGCGATGGACGAACAACGCCACGGCAAGGCGGAACAATCTGGTCAAGGAGTCACCGAAGAGCGGAGGATCGCGGGGCCCGAGTGGTCAAGCGCGGGCAATCTAGCACAGCGCCGCGCCGCCGCACCGGAGTGCGCGTGCGGGGTCCCGCGGCATGCGGTTGACACCCGCGGGAGCGATCTCGACACTGCGCGCCCATGAACGACGGGCAACTCGAGGTGTGGCGAAGGCGGGCGGGCAGGCTGATGCTTGGCGCTGGAGCGAACGTCGCCTCGGCGCTGGGCGGCGCGATCCGCAACAAGCTGTTCGCACACTTCCTCGGAACCGCGGGGATGGGCGCGTTCGCCCAGGTCATGACCGCCACCTCGTGGCTCGGGACGGGCAGCGGGATGGGGCTGTCGCTCCCCGTGGCGCGTGCCGTGGGTGCCGCAACGGCGTCCGGCGACGACGCCGCGGTGCGCCGGGTGGTCTCCACCGCCCTCGCCGTGGTCGCGGTCGCGATCGCGTGCGTCGCCACCCTCGCCGCCGTGTTCGCGCCGGCGTGCGCGACCGCCCTGCTGGGGCCGCGGGCCGATCCGACGCTCGTGCGCCTGGCGCTCATCGCGGTCGCGGGCCTCGCGGTGCAGGCGGTGGCGCAAGGGCTCTTTGCCGGACGTTCGGACATGGTGGCGCCGCTCACCTACGCCATCGTCGGCAACCTCGGGGCCACCGCAGCGGTGCTCGCGCTGGTGCCGTTCTTCGGATTGCGCGGAGCGGTGCTCGGCGCCGCGTGCTTCTACCCCGCGGCCATCCTCGGTACGCTCGCGTGGCACTGGCGCTCGTACCGGACCGCGTTCCGTCCCGCGCCGGTCCCGCGCTTCGACCGCACCGAGGCGGGCGCGATGCTCAAGGTCGCGATGGCGGCGCTCGTGATGTCGCTGCTCGACCAGGGCGTGATGCTCGCCGTGCGCACCCACTTCGCACGCACGATGGGGCTCGCCGAGAACGGGCTGTTCCAGGCCGCGTTCGCGCTTTCCCAGCAGGCCGGCGCGGTCTTCTACGCCTACCTCAGCAGCTACGCGTTCGGGCGCATCAGCGGCGCCGGCGGCATCGAGGGCGTGCGTGCATACACCCAGCGGCAGTGGTCGGCGATCATGACGGTCGCCGCGCTGGCGTTCGCGGTGGCGATGCTGATCGCGACCCCGCTGATCCACCTGCTGTTCTCCCGTCAGTTCGATCCCGCGAGGCCCATGCTCCTCTGGACGCTGTTCGGTGAGTTCGCGAAGGTGGGCATGCAGGCGTGGATGATCGGCGCGCTGCCGCTGGGGGGCGTGCGGCTGTTCTTCCCGCTCGGGATTTCGTACGTGCTCGCATTCGCGGCCGGCTACGCGGGCGCCCTCGCACTCGGGCTCGGGGCCATGAGCCTCGCCGCGGCGTACGCGTTCGCAGGCGCGTTCGCGCTGCTGCTCTCGGGCGTCGTGATGACGGTGCGCGGGGTGCCGCTCACGCCGCGCGGACTCGTGCTGCTGCTGGGAGCGCTTGCCGGCCTCGCGCTGCTGGCCTGGACGCTCGCCGGGCGCTGAGCGCGGTCAGGCGGCCCGCACGAGGCGTCGTCGTCTGAGCTCCGCGAACAGCGCCTCGAAGCGCCTGGTCCACGTGTGGTCGCGGCGCGCCCTCTCGAACCCCGCGCGGCGCACGCGTTCGCGGGCGGCCGGGTCGGCGAGATAGAAGCGGCACTTGTCCACGAGTTCGTCGCGCGAGCGATACGTCTCGATCTCACGGCCCAGCTCGTAGAGTTCCTCGAGCTCGGGCAGCCACCCGGTGAGATAGAAGCCTCCGGCCATCGTGGCTTCGAACTCCCGCAGGCGGACCTGCCGCAAAGGCCGGAGCGTGCGATGCGTGTCGCCCAGCACCAGGAAGCCGAGATTGATACGGCTGCGGCTGAACAGGCGCACGTACGCCGCGTCGTCCACCGGACCGTGCAGGGCGCCGGCGTGCCGCGCACGCAGCCGCTTCCACGCTTCGCGATCCGCCAGGGCGATCCACGGCCGCCGCCCGCGCAGCGCGCTGCGCCCCAGTTCGAGAGCGGCGGCCATCCGGCCGCGCCCCTCTGCGGCGCCGCCCGTGATTCCGCGCGATGCCTCCCATCCCTGTCCGAACGCATGCGCATCGATCCGGGCTTCGAGCAGCGCCAGCATCTGCGTCGTGCGGTCGGCGTACCGCTGGCCGGCAAATGTGACATCGAGATCGGCCGGTCCCGCGAGCGCGGGGTAGGCCTCGGGGTGGGCGGCCATCGGCCAGTAGAGCGGTTCCGCGCCGGCCCGGCGGTAGCGCTCGAGCGCCTCGCGTTCCGGCACCAGGCAGAGATCGAATCCGGGCGCGATGCGGCGCACGAGATGGAACTGGTGCACGTTGTTACAGAAGAAGTTCACCACCGGCGCCACGGTGTTTCGCAGGTGCCCGATCGCCGCGGGTTCGACGTGGCTGTCGCTCACATAAGTGAGGACCAGGTCGACCCGGGCCGCCCGGTGCGACGCCTCGACCGCGGCGGTCAGGCGCTCGCTGAAGCGCGCGCGGCTCGCGGGTGGACGGCGCCGCGGGGTCGAGGTCGAACAGGGGCTGCACGCCCTCCTCGAACAGCACCACGTCGTGCCCCATCGCGACCAGCGGGTCGTGGAGGTTCGACCTCCACAGGCTGGAAGGGAACGCGGGGTTCGGGCTGGCGGGGATGGCGAGGAAGATGCGCATTGCGTTTCGGCGCGGGGTCCGCGAGCGCCGCGCGACGCTACCGGATCCCCTCGGCGATGCAGACCGGGTAGAAATGGAGCGTGTTGAGCACGTGGCGCACGTCCCGGAATCCCGCCTCACGCAGCAGTCGTTCGAGCCGCGCCGGGCTGAAGCCGCTGCGGTGGAACGCGTAGGGGTTCTTCTGGCTGCCGTAGACCAGGCGGTAGTACCAGTCCTTGGACGCCTCGTCGGGCTGCGCGAGCAGCTGCCGCGCCGTCTCCTCGAAGTCGGGCACGTCCACGTGGCAGACGCCGCCCGGCTTGAGCAACGAGTGCCAGTAGCGCAGGACCGCGGGGACTTCAGGGTAGGCAATGTGCTCCAGCACCTGCACGCTGCGGATTTCGTCCACCGTGCCCGGTTCGAAGGGCAGCGCGTCCACCCTGCCGTAGCGGTCCACGACGCAGTGCTGGGGCCGGCCGGGGCCGTGTTCGAGCGTGGCCTGCGACTCCTCGCGGACGTAGTAGTGATCCACAGTCGTGCGGTTCAGGCCGGCCAGGTCCGGTCGCTCGCTCGCGAGGTGGGAATAGCCCGGGACCTCCACGTCGATGTTGACGTAGCCATCGAGGTAGACCGTGCCGCAGCCGACGTGGAGCCGGAGTGCCATGCCGAACCTTTCGCGTGGAATGCCGGACGGGCGCCGCAGCGGACGCCGAATCGGGAACGACCCCGAGCAGGACGGCGCGCGATGATGCGGCCTGCCCCGGGGGTGGTCAAGCGCACCCCGGAGACCGCAGCCGCGCCCCGCGGGTGTCGCGCGCCTGCGGCCTGCGATACGCTGCAACCGGTTCGCCGCGCTCCGCCCCCGCCCGTCGAGCCCGGCCGGTCCGGCGGCACGACGACGGTCGAAGGGCGGACGCCGGCCCATGATTCGGGATGAGGAGGGGAGCACGGATGAGCATGGAAGATCTGTCGCTGCCCCGCCGGGCGGTGCGCGCCGCCCGGGCGGCGCTGCGGCGCAGTGCCCTCGGGCACTGGCTCGAACGCCGCCGCCAGCTGGAGGCGGCGCGCTCGTGGAGCAATGCCGACGAGGCAATGCGCACGTTCTACTCCGCGATCGCCGGCCCCGGTGAACTCGTGTTCGACGTCGGCGCGAACGTCGGCAACCGCACCAAGGTGTTCCTGCGTCTTGGCGCCCGCGTGATCGCGATCGAGCCGCAGCCGTCGTGCGCTTCGCTGCTGGCCGAGGCGTTCGGGGCGGACCCGCGCGTCACCCTGGTGCGCGAGGCGCTGGGAGCGGCGCCCGGCATGGCCCGGATGCGACTGAGCGAAGCCACGACGATCTCGTCGATGTCCTCGAACTGGATCGAGGCGGTCCGCTCCAGCGGCCGCTTCGCCTCCTACCGCTGGGATCGGACGATCTCGGTTCCGGTGACGACTCTCGACGCCCTGATCGAGCGCCACGGCGCGCCGGTGTTCATCAAGATCGACGTCGAGGGCTTCGAGTTCGAGGTGCTGAAGGGGCTCTCCCGCCCGGTCCGCCTGGTGTCGTTCGAGTTCACGCCCGAGTGCGCCGAAACCGCGCTGTCGTGCATCGCCCGCCTCGAGTTGCTCGGGTTCAGCCAGTTCAACTACTCCGCGGAGGAGACCATGCGATTCGAGAGCGCCGAGTGGAGCAGCGCCTCGGACCTGTGCACCCGGCTCGAGGCATTGCGCGGGGACGTGCGGGTGTTTGGCGACGTCTACGCTCGCGCCGGGGGGGCGTAGCCAGACGCTTTCCGAAGCGCCACCCGCGTGCGGGTGGCGTCCTGTTGCCGCTGTCGGTGGCGGCGGTGTAGCTTCGCCCGTCATTCCGAAGGGTCTTCCGCGATTCGGCATCAGGGGCGGCCGACGCCGGCCCGCCCGGCTCGGCATCCTGCCTTGCTTTCACCGCATCCCGTCGCGACTCCGGACCCGCTGCCGCGGGTAGCCCCAGGGCTGCGTCGCTCCTCGGACGCACCGCCATCGTTCAACCATGACGCCGAGGGAGGGTGATTCGGTGCGCAAGGAGCGTCTCGTGGATTCCAATACCCGTATCGCCGTCACCGGCGGCGGCGGCTTCCTGGGCTCGCACGTCATGGAGTCCCTGGCGCGAGCCGGCCACCGGAACGCGGTCGCCATCCGCTCGCGTGACTACGACCTCGTCCACGAGGATGGCGTCGCGCGCATGCTCGCCGAGGTGAAGCCGCGGGCCATCGTTCATCTCGCGGCCGTCGTGGGCGGGATCGGCGCCAACCGCGTTCACCCCGGTTCGTTCTTCTACCAGAACCTGTTGATGGGTTCGCTGCTCATGGAGCACGCGCGGCGCGCCGGGGTGGAACGCTTCCTGAACGTGGGCACGATCTGTTCGTATCCCAAGTTCACGCCGGTGCCGTTCCGCGAGGAGGATCTCTGGAATGGATACCCCGAGGAGACCAACGCACCCTACGGGCTCGCGAAGAAGATGCTGCTCGTGCAGTCGGCGGCCTACCGGCAGGAGTACGGTTTCGACTCGAGCAGCGTCCTGCTGGTGAACCTCTACGGCCCGCGCGACAACTTCGACCCCGCCAGCTCGCACGTGATCCCGGCGCTCCTTCGCAGGTGCATGGAGGCCGTGGAGCGGGGCGATCGCGAGATCGAGGTATGGGGCACGGGCAACGCGACGCGCGAGTTCCTCTACGTGGAGGATGCCGCGGAAGCGATCGCGATCGCGCTCTCGAGGCTGGACGGCAGCGATCCCATCAACATCGGCTCGGGGCGCGAGATCTCGATCCGTGAACTGGTCGAGCTGATTGCCCGGCTGTGTGGTTTCACCGGCACGCTGCGCTGGGATGCCAGCAAGCCGGACGGACAGCCGCGTCGCTGCCTCGAGGTCTCGAAGTCCGCCGAGCGCCTTGGCTGGCGCTCGCACACGGCGTTCGAGGAAGGGCTCGCGCGCACGATCGAGTGGTACCGTGCGGCCCGCGTGAAGTCCGGCGCGTCCGCCTGAGCGAAACGTGTTCTCCGTCGTCGTGCCCACGCGCGGCGACCCGGGCAGGCTCGAGGGGCTGCTCGCGGCGCTGGAGGCGCAGAGCCTTCCGCGCGAGCGCTTCGAGCTGCTGCTCGCGCTCGACGGCGGCGCGCTCGAGCCCGCACTCGCGACCCGGGTCGGGGCGCTGAACGGCCGCGTCGCCCGCCTCGGGCAGCGCCGTGGCCCCGGCGCGGCGCGCAACGCGGCGGCGGCGCTTGCGCGCTTCGAATGGCTCGCGTTCACCGAGGACGATTGCGTGCCCGCGTCCGACTGGCTCGCCCGCGCCGCCGAGCGC
>CAIXRL010000149.1 GCA_903921835.1 Candidatus Eiseniibacteriota bacterium
CTTCTTCATGGCGATCACCTGCCACGAGTACGTGACCTCGCCGAAGCTCGCGACCTCGCCCGCCCACTCGCGCGTGCGCAGCTCGCCGCGCACGCGGATGTTCGTGTCCAGCACGGGCTGCGTGTAGTAGTCCACCTCGCGCGGCTCGACCGTGGCGATTTTCTGCTCCAGATCGAGCGCGCGCACGAAGTAGCTCCCGCCATCGTGCAGGTAGATGGCCTCCGGGTAGACCAGCTCGAGCCCGCTGATCCCGTCCACGGTGCCGATCACCGCGCTGGCGCGCGTGGCGTCCTGGATGGTGAAGGTGTTGTCGCTCATGGTACGGAGGGACACCTTCGCGCCCGGGAACTCGCTCTTCGCCCAGTAGGCGCGCGCATCGATCGTGCGCGTCTCGCCCGCCTCCTCCAGCGCCGCCAGCACATCGGCGGCCTGCGGCCCGAACGCCGCCTCGTCCTCCGGCCCGAGCGGCAGCTCGTACGCCGCACACGCCAGCTGCTGCGCGAGGATGTACGGGTTGTGCGGATCCACGCACGCGGCCTCGGTCGCGCGGCCGAAGAAGTACTCCGGCCGGCGCATCAGGTACTGGTCCACGGTGTCGTTGTACGCCACCAGCACCACCAGGCTTGGGCTCCCGCTGCGGCCCGCGCGGCCCGCCTGCTGCCAGATGCTCGCCAGCGTGGGCGCCGCGCCGATCAGCACCGCGGCGTCGAGACCTCCCACGTCGATGCCCAGCTCGAGCGCGTTGGTGCTCACCACGCCGCGCAGCTCGCCCGAGAACAGCGCCTGCTCGATCGCGCGGCGCTCCTCGGGCAGATATCCGCCGCGGTAGGGGCGGATGCGCTCGTGCAGCGGCGCGCCCGAGAGGACGGCGGGGCCCGCGCCGCGGCGCGGGCGCGAACGTTCGAGCTGCTCGCGCGTGTAGCGGTACACCAGCTCGGCCGAGACGCGCGACTTGGTGAACGCGATCGCCTGCGCGCCCTGCTCGATCAGCCCCGCGAGCAGCTGGCAGCCTTCGACGTTGGAGGAGCGGCGCTCGATCAGCGTCTCGTCGCGATGCGGCGGGTTCCAGAACACGAAGTGCTTCTCGCCGCGCGGCGCGCCGTCGTCGTCCACCACGTCCACCTCGCGCCCGGTGAGCGCGGTCGCGAGCTCGCCCGGGTTGCGGATGGTGGCGCTGCACAGCACGTAGCGGAAGTCCCCGCCGTAGTGCCGCACGATGCGCTCGAGCCGGCGCAGCACGTTGGCGACGTGGCTGCCGAAGATGCCGCGGTAGGCGTGCATCTCGTCCACCACCACGTAACGCAAGGAGCGGAAGTAACGCGCCCACCTGGCGTGTTGCGGCAGGATGCCCGCGTGCAGCATGTCGGGATTGGAGAGGATCACGTTGGCCTGCTCGCGGAGTTTCCTGCGCGTGCCGGCCGCCGTGTCGCCGTCGTAGACGCCCGCGTGCAGCGCGCTCGTCACCTCCAGGTGGCCGCCCGCGAGGCGCGTGAGGCTCTTGAGCTGGTCCTGCGCCAGCGCCTTGGTGGGGAACAGGTAGAGCGCCGTCGCGTCCGGCTCGTCCAGGATCCGCTCGAGCACAGGCAGGTGAAAGCACAGGCTCTTCCCGCTCGCGGTGCCCGTCACCACCACCGTGTCGCGTCCCGCGCGCAGCGCCTCGACCGCGCGCACCTGGTGCGTGTAGAGCCCCGCGATACCGCGCGCCCCGAGCGCGAGCGCCAGCGCCTCGGGCAGCGCCGGCAGCAGCTCGCCGTGGCGCGCCGGCCGCGCGGGGAGCGTCTGCCAGTGCACGAGCGCGCCGCGGTTCTCCGGCCGCGCGGCGTAGGCGGCGAGCCAGCGCGCGAGCGACTGGTCCCCGGAGACGCCGCCAGGGACATCTCCGGGGGCATCGGGTGCGAGGAAACGGGCGGGCGAGAGCTGCATGGGGTGCTCCGCGCGACGGGTTCGAGGTGGCGGTCGTGGTCGGGATCAGCCGCGGCGGTCGCGGTCGGGGCTGAAGGTCGCGATTACTGCACGGACGGGCAGTATGCGCGCAGGCCGGGAAAGCGTCCAGAACTTCCGCGCGGGGAAGGCCTCGTCCCATGGTCGGGCGCTCCCTAGCCCGGAGTATTCATGAACCGCGAGCCGAGAGTGCGAGATGTGCGTCAGCCGCAAGAAGATCGGCCGGCCGGACCCACCTTCGGTGGGTACCCCGGAACCGTGTTGTCCACACGATGAGGACAGCGGCCGGTCGAGCTTCGGGGTACCCACCGAAGGTGGGTCCGGATGACGCGCAGATCGCGCTC
>CAIXRL010000150.1 GCA_903921835.1 Candidatus Eiseniibacteriota bacterium
CGGCCTTGAGCAGCACCGCGCCGCCATCAGAGCTGGCGTTCGGGACGTCGAACGCGGCGGTCAGCGGCCGGGCGAAAAGTTCCGGGAACAGCACACACGGCGTCGTGATAAGCTCGCGCACGTCGAAGGCCTCCGTCCTTGGAGAAAAGGTCCTGAACAAGCCCTTTCTACCATGCGGGGGCCTTCGTGTTTGTCACGCTTCGCGAATAATTCGGGCTAGGAGGCATCTGCATGCCCGACTTGATGAAGTTGTTCTTCACCGATGAGGTGATGCGCCGGCTGAGGAACGCGCCCCAAACGATGTCGCTTCAGTGGCGACGGCTCGTCCTGACCGCAAGCGGTCCGGCCCCGCCCGATCCATTCGAAGCCGACCTGATCCTTCGCGCACGCGCTCAGCGAGCCGCCTGGGAGGTCTACATTGACTCGGCCCACGCGGTGGGGCTCTTGGACGCGCCCCACGATCGCGACCTCGTGCAGCGACTTACCAGTGTGGACGACGATCAGTTCCGATCCGCCATCGCAGAATGCCTCGCCGCGTGGTACTTCCGCGGCAAGCTGGGACTGCCGACGTCAGCGCGCCCCACGGGGGCTCGTAACCGACCGCTCGAGTTGCTTGTGAAGCTCCCCGAGGGCGACATGCACGTGGAAGTGAAGTCGCCCCTCGTCGAGCCCATCTGCGACGGCGTGGCCCGCTCGTTCGATGATTCGGGACTACTCGAAGAGCGATTGGCGAAGGCTGCGAGCCAGTTCGGCCAGGACACGATGAACCTGCTCTTCCTGACCGGCCGGCTGACCTTGCCCATCATGGACCACCGCCGTTTCCTCTCGAAGGCGTTCTACGCGGACCAGCGGATGGTGATTCCCATCAGCAAGCGCACCGGCGAGCCGACGGAGCCTATGCGCGTCGAGTACACCGCCGACGGCCGCTTCCTGAAGCACTGGGGCGACGAGGGGCCAAGGCATACTCGCGTGAGCGGCGTTATGTTCGTCGAGGAGCATATTCGGGACATCCCGACCATCGGGCGCGAAAGCAGGCGCATGGCCTTCCACGACGCGCTCGTGATGCACAATCCGAATGCGACGTACCCTCTGCCCGAAGACGTGTGGGGCGATTGCCCGCAGTTCGTTCGGCGCGGCGATGAGCTACTGTGGACGGACGGGCATCAAGTCTAGCGATGGCGGCGAGGCTGCACGGGGGATTGCCATGAATAGGTGGCTGACAGTGCTTGCGCTGCTGGCGACTTCCGCTGCTAGTTCGCGATTTGAGCGTGTCGATCGTGTGCTCGCTGAGGTGCCGGTTCCCGGCGACACCCTGCGCGCCGTGGCCGGGATCATTCGCGACCGAACTAGCCATGCGGAGCCTGAGAGCAGCGTGGTTTCGCTGCGCATCCTCAACCGACGTGGCGCGTGCCTGTACTCGGACTCGTTCTTCGTGAACAAGGGGCCCGAGGGAGCCCTGTACGCGGCGGTCGCAACCGATGCATGGGCGATCCAGTGGTCGGGTGGAAGCGCATTCAAGCTTCGCGACGAAGCCGTCAACCCCGTCATGCGTGCGCGTTTCGGTCCCAACTACCATTGCCGGTACCTCGCGGTGCGCGGCGACACCGTGGTGCCGATCATGCCGTGGTGCAAGCTGTGTGGAGATCTTCTACCGGGCGCGACGATTCTTCACGGGGTCGATCTCGGGTGGTTCAAAGTCGCCGTGCCTCTCCGACTACGGTTTGATTTGCCCATGGGCGGGATCGAGGTGGCCCCTGAAAGGGACTCGAGTGCCGGCGGATTAGCCGTCCTCCGAACGAACGGCACGCGCATCCATTGGTGGCCCGAAGACCCCGAGAGCCCGAACGCGCACATGTACCCAACCGACACGCTTCGCCGAGCCTTCCTCTACCGTGCTGCCATCGGCGCCGATGGCGATTCCATCACCGTGACGCCCGCCTCCAAGGTCCAGTTCGGCGCCGCCTATGCCGAATGCGCGCCATGGGCCAATCTCGGGGAGCGTTGTCCAGACGACATCAAAGTCGATCTGAAGCGGCTGGAATTCAGCCTGAATGGCAGACACGGGTTTCTCGACGAGCGGGGATTGCGAATGCTCGGTGTCTTTGACCCCGGAAGTGAGCTTCACTTCCGGGGACCCGGGTATTGGGATCCTTCGAGGGAATGGCCGTGAGGCGACTCGGCTACGCCCACCCAGAAGGCGCAAGCGCGCGAAGCATCGGATTCCTGCTCGTCGGAGCACTTTCGCTGCTCGTGGTCTGCGCGCAGGGCTGCGGCCGTCGCGGCACGAGCGAGCGCGCCAGTCCGAACAGCGCGGACACTTCGCGGGGTTCAGTAGGCTCTCAGAATCCCGCCGACACCCAGCATCCCTGTCCGCCACAGCCCGCCGGGCCACAGGTAGGCCGTAGTGATCCCCTCCTGAACGCCGCGACGCCGAAGCTCGGGGAGTGGTCCGCGATGTGGGCGCAGGCCTTGCCGGGGTTCGCGCCGGACTCGCTCTGGCGCCTCAGCGGCGGCCGTTGGAGCCCCACGGACGTGCGGTCATTCGAACCCGTGAAACCGGGCCCGGATGTGGACCCCGGGGACTACCTGGCGTCCGAGCTCCTCGGGATTCGCTCTCCGAATGGGCGCTACACCCTCGATGTGGACTACTACCAGGTCGTCGAGCCCATGGGCGACTCGATCGAAGTGGGCGGCGATCCCGATTCCCGTTGCAGCCTGATTGATGAGCGCAAGCACGTCGAAGCCATCCTGCTTCAGACGGGCAGCATGGCCGGCTACCACTGGGGCGCGTGGCTCTCGAACAACTCTTTCGCCGTCGGTGGCTGGACTGAGGCCGACGACTACGGTCAGTGGATGCAGGGGCAGCTCTGGCTCTATTCCCTGAGCGATTCCACCGTCTCCACGTACGGAACGCGAATCATCTCGGCCGAGGTCTACGCGCGCTACGAGGCCTCATGGCACGGCTGGCTGCTCAAGCGCTATCGAGCTTGGAAGCGATCGCGTTCGCCGGCGTGATCGCCGCCGCAAGCTGCTCCGCGAGGCCGGCGAGCGGGGCCGGGGCGCCCCCGCTGACGCCCCCGTCGCGCCCGTGGCCGCCCGCTGTAGCCCTCGCCGCTGGCGGTTCGAGTCTTGCTGGGTAGTAGGGCAAACCGCCCCGCAGGCGCGGAATCCGCTCCCTACGCCGCCTTCTCCGCCAGCGCCAACCGCAACTCGTTCATTTCGCGGAGCCAGCCCAGCAGGTGGTTCCAACTCGTCATCCCTGGGGACGCCACAGCGCCAGCGAGAATCCCGGGCCGCCGTCCCCCGCGGGCGGAGTACCCGCGAGAGTCCTGCCACCCCGCTCACGCTGACGCCGCCCGCTGCCGCGCTGTCCAAAGGGGCGACGCCGTGAACTCGCGCAGGTCCCGAACGACCTCCGCAAACAGCGGGCCCTCGAGGCGCTTGCGCGTGAGGAATGCCTTCCACCGGCCGCTTGCGGATCCGACCTCGATAGAGGACGGCGGGGGTGCAGAAGTCGCACCGACAGGTGCCGCCTCGCGTGGCGAACAGCGCGCCGGGCGCGTCGTCCCGTTGGTGATACAGGTCCGAGCGCGCCATGTGGGCCGAGTCGAGCGCGGGCGTTTTCGGGCCGTATCGACTGCGGTGGTTCCCCGCTTCGAACTCAGCGAGAAACCTGGACCACGCGAGTTCGGCTTCGCCGACGAAGGTCACGTCGGCGGGCGACTGCGCCTCGTCGGGTAGCCGCGTGTGATGCGGCCCACCGAACACCACCGGGATGCAGCGCCCGGAATCGCGCCGTGAGGGCGCAGGCGTGAGGGGCGCCGGGTGCATGAAGGACCATCGCGACCAAGTCGACAGCCGCCCCTGAACCCACCGGTTCCACTTGCTTGCACCGCTCCCCGCGCGAAACCGTTTCACTTCGGAAGGATGGCGCATGTCGGCAAGGAACGAGGTTCGCAAGGCTTCGGAACAGCTCTACTCGGCGCTCAACCAGATGCTCAGCGGGGACGCCAGCAAGATGGCGGACGTCTGGTCGCACAGCGCGACCGTGACGACCATGCATCCGGTTGGCGGCCGGGAGGTCGGCTGGGCCCAGGTGGAGCGCCCGTGGACCGAACTCGCCAGGGTGGTCTCGAACGGCAGGGCGGAGCTGATCGACAAGGTCGTCCAGGTGGCCGGTGACATGGGATACGAAGTCGGCGCGAGAAGGGGAGCGTGACGATGGCCGGGCATCCCGTCGCCATCGAGCATCGCTGCACCAACATCGATCGCCGCGAGGGCGGAGCGTGGAGGATCGTCCATCACCACTCCGATATTGCACCCGCCATGCTGGAGGTCCTGGCCCGTTTGCAGGGCAAGTAGCCTCGAGGCAACGGCGCGGTTCATCATTCCCGCGATCTGACCGGCGCCCCCCGCGCCGCGAGCTCGAACGGGCGGCAACCCTCCGGGGTGGCCGCCCGTCGCACGTGCAGGCTCGCTTCGCGCCCGGTGCGGCGCAAACGTCACGCGTCCCCTCACCGGGCCCGCGCCCGAAGACGGGGGATGAGCGGGAACACCCGAGTTGGTAGGGTGTCCGCATGCGCACCCCGCGTTCACGCATTGCATCGAGCGGCGGGATTGCGTCCGGTCGGCCACTGGTGCGCCCATGAGCCGGAGAAACCTCGCTCGCGCCGGAGCGTCGGCCTGCGCACTGTTCCTGCTGGTGTTCCAGGTGGCGCCGGCGAGCCCCGCCGTTGCCGCAAGCGCGCGGCCCTCGTATCACGTCGCCACGACCGGGAGCGACTCGGCCGATGGGAGTGCGGGCCATCCGTGGCGCACGCTCCAGCGAGCCGCCGACGCGGTGCAGCCGGGAGCCACCGTCCACGTCGCGCCGGGCCGGTACGAGTCGGGAACGGTCGTCGCGCATACGAGCGGCACCGCTGGCGAACGGATCCGGTTCCTGTCGGACTCGACCTGGGGCGCCAGGATCTTCGTGAGCCCGGCCCGCCTTCACCACTATGCGTGGCGGCAGGCGGGCTCGCACACGGACATCACCGGGTTCGACATCTCGGGTGAAGGTTTCGTCGGGATCGACATCGCAGGCGACGACGTCCGCGTCGTGGGAAATCTCGTCCACGGGTTTCCCAACGTCGGGAGCGCCGGCGGAGCTGGCATCCTCGCCGAGGACAGCCACCGCGCCATCATTTCAGGAAACGTGGTCCACGACATCGGGAACCCCGATTCCTCGAACGGGCTGGTGCACGGGATCTACCTGAGCCGGGGCTCGCGGGGAGCGGTCGTGCAGAACAACATCGTTTATCGCAACCAGGGCGCGGGGATCCACACCTACCACACGGCGCAGGCCGCCACGATCTCCAACAACACGGTGTTCGCGAACGCCAATTGGGGGATCCTGATCGGCGGAGCGGACGGCTCCGTCGCGGACAGCTTCCTGGTCACGAACAACATCGTCTTCGACAACGGCGGCACGGGGATCGTCGAGAACGGCACGACGGGTCCGCACAATCGCTTCCTCAACAACCTCGTGTACCGGAACGGATCGGCCTACGAGATCCGCACCAGTTCCGCGCCGCGCGCCGGCGTGGCAGCCGACCCGATGTTCGTCCGCTACCGCCGGGATGGCTCGGGCGACTATCACCTCGCGCATGGCAGCCCCTGCATCGACTCCGGCACCGCGCTCGGGGCGCCGGCCACGGACTACGGCGGCCGCAGGCGACCCCGGGGCCGCGGCTGCGACATCGGGGCCTTCGAACGCCCGTAGCCCGGACCCTTCATGAGCCCGCGGCCTGCGGGCGCGACCCGCACGTCATCCGCGGCCGGCCAGCAGCAGCGGCCACCCTCTCGCGAAGGTGGCCGCAGGCACACGCAGATCGGGCGGGCCCGAATGCTGCGGATTCAGCGATAGAGCGACTTCAGCGACCCCCAGCTCTGGCGCAGCGTGCCCACGACCGCGCCGGGGAGAGTGCACGGAAGCCCGCCGGGAATCGTGAGCGTGATGGAGTTGGAGCCCTGCAGGGACTGCGTGGGCACCGTCGCCCGGACTTCCTGCGAAGACACGATGGTGACCGCCGAAGCGGGTGTGGCGCCGAACAGGACGGTCGTTCCAGCAGCGAACCCTGACCCCAGGATCGTGACCACGTCACCGGCACGCACCCTGGCCGCAGGGGTGACGGAGGTGATCGAGCACGTCTCAACCGAAGTGACCGCGGCGACCGCATCGATGTCCGCACCGTCGGAGTAGCCCGACGAGGAGCCCTGGTTGAGGTCGTCGGTGATGCGCACGTATGCAAACTGGTCCTGAGGCCCGAACCCATACGCGTCGATGTCGATGCCCTTCGTGTAGCCCGACGTCTCCCCGACGGAATACCAGGTCTGGCCGTCCTTGCTGATATCCACGAAGGTCGCCTCGACGTTGCCTCCGACCTCGTAGATCCACAGGTCGCAGGACGCCGTCCCGTCACCCCTGAGCACGTTGTCGGCGAAGCGCAGCGTGAGCACGCCGCCGCTCCCGAGCGAAACGGACTTGCAGCCGTTGGCGCACTGGGCATCCCCCGCGTAGTCGTCCGGGCCGAGGGCGGTCTGCGGGTCCCGGAACTGCACCCGGGGATCGTCATTGATGACCACCGGCGCGTAGCTCACCACGACGTCGGCGAAGGCCCGCGCGGGGAGCACGGGGCTGCCGGTGCCCGAGCACGTCTGGGCCTGCACGGCTCCAGGCGCCGCTGCCAGCGCCACTCCGAGGACGAACGCCGCCGCGGCGCCGAGTCCGGACTTCCGATCGTAGCTCACTCGCTTCATCGCACACCCTCCTGCAACTTCGGATGAGGACCGGGGTCCCGCGGCGGGTCCCATCCGGGACTGAACGTCATGGCCGGCGAGCGGGATTCACCCGGGCCGTCGCAGCGGGGTGGCGCGTGTGACAGGGAACGGGGGCTGGAGCGCGCGGTGGCCCGGCGGCGCTTCGAATCACGCCGGGCACGCCAACTCATCGCGCGCGCCGCGGGCGAACCCCCCGGCACCCACGGGCAGTCACAACCGATCACGCGGCTCCGGCCGTTGCGTGTGCTTCGGGGACGGCACCAACGGCGTGGGCGGCCAGATGGAAGCCGGGCAGCTGCGCTTCTCGTACCAACCCTCGATGGCCGGGGTCGCGGAAGCGTCGCGGGAGTCCGCCGGAGCCCTGCGGATGGCGGCGACCTGCGGACTCGCTCCGGGTGGGATAGGCATGGTCCTGTCGCCCGGGACCCCCGCGACGGTTCGGATCAAGGTCGTCGATGTCGGCGGGCGGGCGGTGCGGGATCTCGGCGAGACGACCGCCTCCCACGCGCCGGCACCCCGCACTGGAATCGAACGGACGCCTCCGGCAGATCGGTTCCCGCGGGTATCCACTTCGCGATCACCGCGAATCACGACGAGCACGCCAGGTGCAGGATGGTGGTGCTGAGATGGCGTTGGCGACGACCCCGCGTCCCAGGACGCGTGGCTTGTGAGTCCATGGCTCGCGCCCATTCTGTGTGCACGTGCCAGTTTTGTGTTGTCACACACACCTGAAACCCGCAATACTCCTGTCCGCCGAAGCCGTGGCTTTCGATCTGCCCTCGCCGCCCCACCCGGCGGCACCGGCATGGCTTCGACAGCGCGCACGCCTGAAACTGGACCTTGCCCCTGGCCGCATTCCGCCACGTTCGAGCGGCCTCGGCGAATCACGGGAGACCACGAGATGCCCAAGTACATCATTGAGCGGGAGATTCCGGGCGCGGGGAAGTTGAGCGCAAGCGACCTGAAGGACATCTCGCAGAAGTCATGCGGCGTACTTCGGAACATGGGCCCGCAGATCCAGTGGGTCCATAGCTACGTCACCGACAACAAGATCTACTGCGTCTACGTGGCGCCGGATGAAGCCGCGGTCCGCGAGCACGCCAGCCAGGGCGGCTTCCCTGCCAACTCGGTCGCACGGGTCCACAGCGTGATCGAGCCCGTCACCTCGGAAGACTGAGCCGGGGGATCACTCCGTTCCCCCGGCCGCTGCGTTCCAGCCGTCCACGGCCAGCGCCCAGCGCGGTGCCCCCATCGACACGGGCACCGCGCCGGGCGCGCCGGCCACGGACGACGACGGCCATCGGCGACCCGAGGGCCGCGGAGTCGTCAGCGGGGCTTTCGAGCGCCCATGCGGGCAAACGGCCACATCCAGGCTCTGGTTTCGGCCGCCTGCCGAAGCGACCCTGTTCACGCAGGCACGGCGCGACCCGTCTCCGACCCGGCGATGCCTCGATGCCGGGGCACGATCCTCCGGGTCTCCGTCCGGGCGCCCACTTCAGGGTGGCAGAGGCGGACGCCACTCGGGATGCCCTCGTCGCCGAGCACGACCTGGTGGTGGCCGGCGCCGGGCACGTCGCCCGGAACCAGTCGCATCACCTCGCGCCCCGCGGGATCGAAGCCGCTCCGCGAGACCGGCGGCGCCGGCGGCAGGCGAAAGCGGATCACCGTCGAGCGCGTGAACGGGCAGGACTCGCCCGGCTGGAGAAGCTCGGCGCCCCCGCCTGCAATCGGTCCTGGCACCCCGGTGGCGGCGTGCCCGAAAGCGGCGAGTCCGCACCGCGCTTCGTCCCCGATCGACGCGAACGTGCCAGCCGCGAAGACGCGCGATGCGTTCGCAGCCCCGGCGTACGTGCAGACGGTACCGGTCCCGACCGCTAGGCCCGGACGATTCACGAGCCCGCCGCCTGCGAGCGCGATCTGCGCATCATCCGCTGCGAAGCTCGACCGGCCGCTGTCCTCATCGTGTCTGCAACACGGTTCCGGGGTACCCACCGAAGGTGGGTCCGGCCGGCCGATCTTCTTGCGCCTGACGCACATCTCGCGCTCTCGCGCTCTCGGCTGGCGCACTGAATAGTCGTCATGGCCTTTCGGCCGCCAC
>CAIXRL010000151.1 GCA_903921835.1 Candidatus Eiseniibacteriota bacterium
GACTCGCGCACGGACTCGCCGACGCGCTTGCCGGCGGACTCGCGGACGCACTCGCCGGCGGACTCGCCGACGGGCGCGCCGTCGCGCTCGCCGACGGACTTGCGGACGGACTCGCAGGCGCGCTCGCCGGCGGACTCGCGGACGGAGTCGCGGATGGACTCGCCGTCGCGCTCGCCGGCGGACTCGCCGACGGGCGCGCAGGCGCAGTCGCCAGCGGACTCGCCGACGGACTCGCGGACGGAGTCGCGGATGGACTCGCGGATGGACTCGCCGTCGCGCTCGCCGGCGAACTCGCCGACGGGCGCGCAGGCGCAGTCGCCAGCGGACTCGCGGACGGAGTCGCGGATGGACTCGCCGGCGGACTCGCGGATGGACGCGCCGACGGAGTCGCGGCCGCGGTATTTGCGAAACGCGGCGCCGTCTTCGCGGACAGCACGCGCACGGCGAGTTCGCCGTCGCCCGGGATCAGGGTCGTGCCGGGCAGAAGCGCTTCCCCGGCCCTCGCTGCCGACGATTCCGGCGCCAGCGCGGCCCGCACCTGGTCGGGCATGATGACGTCTGTCACCTGAACCGGCGCCGCAACCGGCAGCGGCGCGGGTGCCGGAGCCGGGTTTTCGCCCCGGCCCGCGGCGGACGGCGGAGCGAGAACGTTCTGCGTCCCCTCGCTCGCCGCACTCGCCGCGCCCGGAGCTGTCGTGTTCCGCGAATCGGCGCCGTCCGCGCCGGAGTCGCGAGTGGGTCCCTTCGCCGGGCCCGCGTCGGTGCGCGAAGCGCCCCCTGCCTGCGCTGTTTCGCACGGCCGCGCGTCCTGACCGTTCGCGCGCACGTCCTGTTCCTCGCCCGCGCGCACGTGCACCGGCGGTTCGCCGTCCCGCGGCCGGTCGTCCTCACGGGGAGAGATCGCGGGCGGCGCTTCGGCGCGCGGCGGCGACTGCGCGGCCGCGGCGGCGCCGAGCGCGACGTCGAAACCCGTCCCATCGCGGCGATCGCGCGCGGATGATTCCGTGCGTGAATCGCGCCTGGCGGCGGGAATCCCACTCACGACTGGATTCACGGGCGGACCTCCTTCGCCGGGATGAGCAACCTGCGGCTGAGGACCGCGCCGCGCTCGGGCGCCAGCTGGCCGAGCACGCCCGCGGCCTGCCGCGGCGACATCGAGCGCAGCAACCCCTCGACCTGATCGTCGTTCAGGTAGCAGACGATCTTCGCCGCCTCGGCCGGCTTCATGTTGAGCAGGATGCTGCCCACCTGCTTGTAGGACTCGGCGTCCGGCGAGTTCGCCGGACGGACCGCGTGCACCGCGGTCTCGGCGGCCGCGGGCACGTGCGTGACCGGGGGGGCCTGCGAACCGGCGGTGGAGGCCACGGCCGTCGTGGGCGGCGTGACCACCGGCGCCGACGCCGAGGACTCGCGCGCCGCGGGGGCCGGCGCCTTCACGACGCGAGCCGCCTGCGCGACCGGCGCGGCAACGGGCAGGTGCGCGGCGTGCGTGGTGTCCGCATGCGCGATGGCGAGCGAATCCGCCGCCGTCAGCCGGACCGGCGTGGTCAGCACCATGACGCCCGTGCTGCCTCCCAGGCCGAGCACGAACGCCAGAACGCCGAAGATCACGGGTTTCATGTGCGGTCCTCTTTCGTCGAGTGGCGGTTCAGCGCCACGCTGTCGGTTTCCTTCTGGTCTTCGCGCGCGCCCGCCTCCCGCCACGCCTCGAATCGTTTCTCCTTGAGCCGCTCGACCACGCGCAGGTCGCGGCGGGCGACGCCGTACCGCTCCTGTTCGTCGCCGACGCGCACCCGCGCCGCGTCCAGATCGTCGCCGGCCGCCTCGATGCGCGCCGCAGCCGCATCGCGCGACAGGTCGAAGTTCCCGAGCGTCCCGGCGGGCAGCACCTGCGCCCCCGCGGCCTCCGCGGCGCTCTCGCCCGCACGTTCGAGATCGCGCCGCGCGCGCGCGAGGTCCTCGAGGCTCTCCTGCTCGGCCCGCATCGCGAACCCCAGGGCCGCCGCGCGCTCGCGTTCGACGCGTTCGCGCAGCTCGCGGATGCGCTCGAGCCGGAAGGTGAACCGCTTCACTGGTCACCTCCGAGTCCCGGCGCGTTCGTCATCACCTCGGCGAGACGCTCGCGTGTGGTCTCGTAGGCCGAGCCCTCCTCGGGCGTCTGGCGCAGAAACGCCTGCATGGCGGGCCGCAGCGCGATCGCGGCGTCCACGAAGCGGTCCACGCCCGGTTTGTAGGCGCCGACCGTGATGAGGTCCTCGTGCGCGTGGTACGCGGCCTCGAGCCGCAGGAACTGGTTGGCGATCTCGCGCTCCTCGCGCGAGAGCACGTCGTCCCGCACGCGGCTCACGCTCTCGAGCACGTCGATGGCCGGGAAGTGCTTGGCGCTCGCGAGCCGGCGCGTGAGCACGACGTGACCGTCGAGCACCGAGCGGGCGGCGTCGGCCACCGGCTCGTTGAAGTCGTCGCCCTCGACGAGCACGGTGTACAGGCCGGTGATGCTGCCCTGCGCGGAGGCGCCCGCGCGCTCCAGCAGGCGCGGCAGCGCGGCGAATACCGAGGGCGGATAGCCCTTGGTGGCCGGCGGCTCGCCGACGGCGAGGCCCATTTCGCGCCACGCCATCGCGACGCGCGTGACGGAATCCATCATCAGCAGCACGTCGCGCCCCGTGTCGCGGAAGTACTCGGCGATCGCCGTCGCGACCATGGCTCCGGTCGCGCGCACCACGGGCGCCTGGTCGCTCGTCGCGACCACGACGACCGAACGCGAAAGGCCCTCGGGGCCGAGGTCGCGCTCGATGAACTCCCGCACCTCGCGGCCGCGCTCGCCGAGCAGCGCGATGACGTTGATGTCGGCGCTCGTGCGCCGGGCGATCATGCCGAGCAGCACGCTCTTGCCCACGCCGCTTCCGGACATGATGCCGATGCGCTGGCCGCGCCCGAGCGTGAGCAGCCCGTCGAGCGCGCGCACACCGGTCGCGAGCGGCTGGTGGATCCGCGGGCGGTGCAGCGGCGACGGCGGCCCGGCCGTGAGCGACTGCCGGCGCGTGCGGCCCAGCGGCCGGCCGTCGTCGATCGGCCGCCCGAGACCGTCGAGCACACGGCCGACCAGCTGCTCGCCCACCTGCGCGAAGAACGGCCGCCCCAGCGGCACGACGGTGGCGCCGGGGTGAATGCCCTCGAGCTCGCCCAGCGGCATGAGCAGCACGCCGCGCTCGTGGAAGCCCGCGACCTGCGCCAGGATGCCGTTCCTGTCGTCGGGCGCGATCCGGCACACCTCGCCCACGGCGACCGGCAGCGACGACACCTCGACCACCTGCCCGATGATCCGGGTCACGCGGCCGAAGGCGGCGAAGCGCGGCGTCTCGGCAACGGAGGCCAGCGAGCTCGCAGCCCAGCCGGGCAGGGACTCAGTCATGGTCGAACCTCTCGTAGAGCGCGCGGAGCGCCACGTCGACGCGACCGTCCACGATGCGGTGCGGGGTCTCCGCGACGAAGCCACCGCGCTCCACGGACGGATCGCCGACCCACTGCAGGTGCACCTGCCTGCCCTCGGGGCGGAGGCCCTCGAGCGACGACGCCAGCGTGTGCAGGTCCTCGGGGTTCAGCCGCACCTCGATCGAGTGATCGAGCGGCAGCAGGTCGAGGGCGCGGCGCACCAGATCGCCGACGCGCGACGGGTCGATCGTCAGCTCGTGCTGAACGATGTGCCGGGCCACGGCGACGGCCAGCGCCTGCAGGTCGCGCTCGCGGTCCTGCGCGAACTCGGTGGTAATGGTCTCCAGGTGGTCGGCGGCCCGCGCCACGGCCTGCAGGGCCGTCGCGCAACGCTCGTCGGCGCGCTCGCGCTCGGTGCGCGTGGCCTCGGTGCGGCCGCGCACGAACGCCCCCTCCTCCAGCAGCTGGCGCGCCCTGTCCGCGGTCATCTGCACCGTGGTGCGCAGCGAGGGCAGCCAGCTCGCGGAGCCCTGGGTCGCGCCGTCCGCGGCCAGCGGGGCCTCGGGCACGAGGGTCGGGGCAAACGCGGCCCCACGGGGCGCCTCGCAGGACGCGTCCGCGAGCTCCAGCGGCTGCCACAGGCCGGCGTCATTGGATGATGTCATCGCCGCCCCCACGTCCCGCGATCAGGATCTCGCCGGAATCCGACAGCGTGCGCACGCTCTCGATGATGCGCGCGTGCGCCGCCTCGACGTCCTTGACCCGCACCGGCCCCAGCATCTCGATTTCCTCTTCCAGCGCCTGTCCCGCGCGTTCCGACATGTTCGAGCGGATGTGCTTCTTGAGCTCGTCGCTCGCCGCCTTGAGCGCGAGCGCGAGATCCTTCGCGTCCACGTCGCGGAGCACGCGCTGGATGCCGCGCGAATCCACCAGGAGCAGGTCCTCGAAGACGAACATGAGGGCCTTGATCTGGTTGGCGATGTCGTTGTTGCGCCCTTCGATCCCCGCCAGCAGCTCCTTCTCCAGGCTGCCGCCGGTGAGGTTGAGCAGCTTGGCGACGGCCTGCGGCCCGCCGGAGAGCGTCATCTCCTCCGACAGCGAGAGATCCGTCTTGCTCGAGAGGCCGCTCTCGACGACGAGCAGCATCTCGGGGGAGATCTTGTCCATGCGCGCGATGCGATAGAGCACCTCGGAGGCGATCACCGGCTCCATGCCGGCGATCACGCTCGAGGACTGCCGCAGGTCGAGGTGCGCCAGGATGAGCGCGATCGTCTGCGGGTGTTCGCCCCGCAGGATGCCGGTGAGGACCTCGGGCGCCGCGTTGCGCAGACGCTTCAGGCCCGTGTCCACCATCTGCTCCTGAATCCGCTCGAGGATCGCCTTGGCCTTGCCGGATCCCAGCGCCGCCTCGAGGATCTCCGTCGCGTAGCCGAGCCCCCCGCGCGAGATGGACTCCACCGCGCGCGAGACCTGCTGGAACTCGGTGAGGACCGTGCTGACCCGTTCCGCGCCCACCATGGGGAGCGACGCGATCTCGCGCGAGATCACCTCGCACTCGCGCGACGTCAGCAACTGCAGGATGCGCGCGGAGCGTTCGGCTCCGAGCGCCATGCACAGCACCGCGCCCTTCTGGGCGCCGGTCATCGCGTCGGCGGCGGCGAGGGAGGTGCGGCCGCGCTTGGCCAGTGCGGTGGCCATGGCCTAGTTCTCCGCCAGCCAGGCCTTGAGGACCTGGGCGGTCACCTCGGGACGATCTCCCGAGTCCTGCTTGAGGCGGTTCTTGAGCTTGGTGACGGCGCTGTCCTCGGGCGGCGGCAGCGCTTCCGGCTCCTCCTCGACGGCCGCGACGCCAGCGGCGGCGGCACCGCCGCGCATCGCCAGGCCGGCACCTGCCGCCGCCCTGCGCCCCGGTGCGAGGAGACCACGGATCTGCAGCGCGATGAGCAGCATAACCACGATCGCGACCACGCCCACGAGCGGATGGCTCAGGCGCTCCGCGACGGCGACGGGGTCGATCCCGGGCTTGGCCGGGCGTCCGTCGCCGGCGACCTGCACCGGCTCGAACGGCACCGCGAGCACGGTCAGGCGGTCGCCGCGCGTGCTGTCGATGCCGACGGCGTTGCGCACCATGGCCTCGATGTCGGTGAGCATCTTCGCCTTCTCGCCCGCGCGCATGGACTTCTCGTCCACGAGCACGGCGACGGTCAGCCGGGTGAGCCGGCCGGCGAGGCTGCTGCTCTTCTCGACGCGACGCGAGTTCTGGTACTGGTTGCTGACGATGGTCTGGGGCGGCCCCCCCTCGGCGGGTCCGCCCTCGCTGCGCTGCTCGGTCTGGAGCACCTGGCCGTCGGGGTTGTAAGTCTCGGTCGTGGCGTCCACCTGGTCGAAGCTGACGAGCGTGGACACCTGCGCACGCACGCGGCCCACCCCGACCACGGTGCCAACGAGGCCCTCGATCTTGTCCACGAAGCGCGCTTCCATCCCGTGCGCGACGTCGAGCTGGCGGCCGGTGAGCCCCGCGCCGCCCGCGCCCGCCGAGGGCAGGGACAACACGCGGCCGGAGTTGTCCATCACCGCGACGTTGTCCGGCGACAGCCCTTCCACCGAGTTGCTCACGACGTACGTGATGCCCTGCACGGCCTCGCCGGACAGCGGCGTGCCACCCTTGAGCGTCAGCACGACGGACGCGGCCGCAGCGTGCTCCTGGCGGCGGATCGCGCTCGCGTTCGACAACAGCAGGTGCACCTCGGCGCGTTCGACGCCGGTGATCTGGCCGATCGTGCGCGCGAGCTCGCCCTCGAGCGCGCGCTGGTAGGTCACGCGCTGCGTGAAGTCGGTCATGCCCCAGGAGGGTTTGTCGAACAGCTCGAGCCCCGGCCGGCCGTTGCTCGGCAGACCGTCCTTGGCGAGCGCCACGCGCGCCCGCGCGACGTCCGCGACGGGCACCTCCACGTCGGTGCCGCTGGGGCCGAGGCGATACGGGATGGTCGCCTTGGCGAGCGTCTCGCCAACCTGGCCGACCTCCTTCAGCTCGAGGTCGTGGAACAGCGTGACGTACGTCGGCTTCGACGCCCAGCGGCCGATGAAGCCGATGGCGACGGCGAGGACGACCAGCGCGCCGAGCAGCAGGAAGCGGCGCGAGCCGTCCATGCCACGGACGCTGGAGAGAAACGGGATCGAGGAATCGGCCATGGAGTCGAGGCCCTACTGGATGTTCATCAGGGTGCTGTACGTGGTGGTGAGCTTGTTGCGGAGTTCGACGAGCAGCTCGAGAGAGATGGAGGCTTCCTCGCTCGCGGCCATCACCTGGTGCAGCTCGACGGGCTCTCCGCGCAGGTAGGCGGCGATCATGTCCTTCGAGTTGTCCTGCAGGTTCGAGGTGTCGTTGATCGCCTTCTTGAACAGGTCGCCGAACGACGCGCCCGGCGCGCCGGCCGCCGGCCCGATCTCGGGCCGCTCGAGCGGGCCCGTGAGTGCAGCGGCCCCGATGCGGGTGATGTCGGACATGGCCATCAGCCCTTCACGTCCAGCCGCTGCCCGATGGGCGCGGCGCCGGCCTGCGTTGCGGCCGCCGCGGCCCGGCTGCGGCCGTAGGTGAGCGCGCCGAGCGAGGCCTGTTGCGAGAAGAAGCTGCGCTCCTCGCCGGTGAGCAGCTCCCAGAGCGAACTCTCCGCCGGCGCCTGCTCGGGCGGGCGCGCGGCTGTGGTGGCGGCGGCGCCGCGCGCCACGCCCGTCCCGGAAAGCACGGGCGGCGCGTAGGGGCGCAGCGGAAGGGATGACGTTCCTTGGACGCTCATCGGTGCCTGCCTCCGTTCAGATGTCGAGCGCGCGACGCAACATGCTCTTCGCGGCCTGGAAGACGCTGACGTTCGCCTCGTGCACGCGGCGCGCGATCATCAGGTCCACGAGTTCGTTGTTGATGTCCACGTTCGGGTACTCGACGAAGCCCTGCGCATTCGCGTCCGGATGCGAGGGGTCGTAGACCATGCGGCCGGGCCTCGTGTCCTCCTTCACCACCAGGCCCGGGCGTCCCGTGACGGGATCGACCCCAACCTCGGCGATCTCGCGCTTGTAGGCGCCGCCCTCCGGCGTGCGCGTCACCTCGGCGTTCGCGAGGTTGCGCGAGATCACCTCGAGGAAACGCTGCTCGACCGCCATGCCGTCGGCGCTGGCGCCCAGGCCGGGCATCAGCTGCCGGACGGGGCGCGGCCATTGCGGGAAGCCGGAGATCGGACTAGCCATTGGCCTTCATCGCCGCCCGCAGTCTGGCGTAGGCGCCCTGGAGCAGCTTGGCATCGGCCTCGTAGCGGATCTGCGTGTCGGCGAGCGACGCCATGTCGCGCTCGAGATCGACCTCGTTCAGCTTGGCCTGTCCGGCCTTCGCCTGCAGCGCGCTGGCGAAGTCCGTGCTGGTACTCGCACCGAGCGCCCCTGCCACGCGCTGCGCGATGGCGCGGTGCGTGGCCGACGTCTCTTCGAGACCGCCGCGCAGCATGTCGGTCACGGTACCTGTCCCGAACAACGATCGGAGCATGCTCGACCCCCCCTCGTGGGATATGCCGATCCGGCAAGAGCAAGGCGCGGGCCGTTCGCGGATCCGGCAGGGAGGCGCGCACCACGGAGCGGCGTAACACCCCGCCACCGCGTGCGCTGCGGGATCGGCCTCGGGCGGCCGGGGCGCGGGCGGCGGGAGCCGCGGAGGCACCGGCAGGGCCGCATTCAGGAAGAAGCTGCCGGAAGAAAGTGCCGCGCCCGGCGCGTGGGCGCGGCCCGCGCAGAGGTGGCCGCGGAGAGTGGCCCGGGCGACTCGGGAGTCGCCCGGGATCGAATCAGGCCGCGGCTTCTCCCGGCCCGTTGAGCTTGTTGCGCAGCGTGCGCTCGCTGATCCCGAGCAGTTCGGCGGCGCGCTGGCGGTGACCGCCCGTCGCGACGAGCGCCCGCTCGATCGTCACGCGTTCCAGGTCGCGCAGGTTGAGCGTCACAGCCTCGGTCGTGGCCGGACCCGCCGCCACGCTCGCGGCCGCCGGCGTCACCGGCAGGAGGAACGCTTCCGCGCCCAGCGCCGCGCCGCGGCTGAGCAGCACCGCGCGCTCGACGGCATTGGCCAGCTCGCGCACGTTGCCCGGCCACGGCCGCTGCCGCACCGCGTCGAGCGCCTCGGGACGCACGGCAGGGGCCTTGACACCGAGTTCGCCGGCCGCCTGGTCGACGAAGTGCTGGACCAGCATGGGCAGGTCCTCGAGCCGGTCGCGCAACGGCGGGCTCTTCACCGGCACCACGGCGAGGCGGTAGTAGAGGTCCTGGCGGAAACGGCCGGCAGCCACCTCGGCCAGCAGGTCGCGGTTCGTGGTCGCCACGATGCGCACGTCCACACGCACACTCTGGTTGCCGCCCACGCGCTCGAACTCCTGCTCCTGGATCGCGCGCAGGAGCTTGGACTGCAGGTCGAGCCGCATCTCGGAGATCTCGTCGAGCAGCAGCGTGCCGCGGTGGGCGCGCTCGAAGGCGCCCGGCTGGCGCTGCGTGGCGCCGGTGAACGCGCCGCGCTCGTGGCCGAACAGCGTGCTCTCCACGAGGCCCTCGGGGAGCGCCGCGCAGTTCACGGTGATGAAGGGCTGGTCCTTGCGCGGGCTCTGGGCGTGCAGGGCGCGGGCGAACAGCTCCTTGCCCGTTCCCGATTCCCCTTCGAGCAGCACGGTCGCGCGCGTCGGCGCGACCATGCCCAGCGTCTCCATGACGGCGCGCAGCGCCCTGGATTCGCCCACGATCACGCGCTGGCCGCGCAGCGTGGTGATCTCGCGGCGGTAGGCCTCGTTCTCGCGCCGCAGCCGGGCGACCTCGATCGCGTTGTTGACGGCGATCCGGAGGGCCTCCTGCCGCAGCGGCTTGGTGAGGTAGTCCACGGCCCCGTGCCGGATGCTCATGACGGCGTGCTCGATGCTGGAGTACCCCGTCATGATGATGACCGGGATGTCGTAGCCCTGCTGGCGCAACAGCTCGAGCAGGTCCAGCCCGGTCGCATTCGGCATGCGGTAGTCGGAAATGATGAGGTCGAACTCACCCTCCCGGACCGCCCGCAGCCCTTCGTCCACGCTGGTGGCCAGCGTGGGCTGGTGGCCGATCTCGGTCAGGTGGTGTTCGAGCACGACGCCGACGGACGGCTCGTCATCGATGCACAGGATGTTGGACATACCCCTCGCGCTTCTTCGCGTTGCCCGGCACCGCCGGGTCCAGCACCGGAGCCCAGGGCCCTCCGGATCGCTGGGGCGTTTCACCCCGCGTCACGGCCGGCTCAAGAGCTCGTCCCCACCTTCCGATAACCCGATGCAGACGTTCCCGCACTCACAGGGGGGGATATGCGGATCACCAATCTCATGATTCAGAAGAATCTGATGTCCGGCCTGCGCACCCGCATGACCGCGATCGCGAAGGCATCCTCCGAGGCGAGCACCGGACATCGCATCAACACCCTCTCCGACGATCCCGTCGATGCCTCCCAGATCATGCGGATGCAGGCCCAGATCGTAGGCATCCAGCAGTTCCAGCGGAACGGCACCTACGCGACCACCAAGTTATCGGTCGAGGACACGGCGATCTCCAGTCTTAGTGCCACGCTCGCCACCGCGAAGAACCTCGCCATGTCCACGACCTCGGCGGACCCGAACGACCCGTCGCGGAGAGCCGCCCTGGCCGAAGCCCAGACACTCAAGGAGCAGCTCGTGGCGCTGGGCAACACCAGGGTCGGCGATCAGTACATCTTTGGAGGCGACTACAACACAGCGCCGCCGTTCCAGTCCAACGGAACCTACGTGGGAAACACCGGAACCCAGCAGGTCGAGATCACGTCGGGCGTGTCGCTGCCGATGACGCACGCGGGGCAGCCCCTCTTCACGGACGCCATCTCCTCGCTCAACAACCTGATCGCGCAGCTGCAGTCCGGCACCCCGGACCAGATCAGCGCCTCGGTCTCCAGTCTCGAATCGGCCACGCAGACCGCGCTGCAGACGCAGTCCGACGTGGGCGCGCGGATGCAGGACGTCAAGACCGCGGGGACGCAGCTCGCGTCGCAGAGTTCGGCGCTGCTCGACCGTCGCGACGCGCTGATGAACGTCGACCCGGCGCAGGCCATCATGGCCCTGCAGCAGGAGCAGGGCGCGCTGGCGCAGGCCTACGCGGTCATCGGCCGCGTGATGCAGGCCTCGCTCACCGACTACCTGAAGTAACGCGCACCCGCCTCTCCCGCCGGGCGGACCACCTCGGGGCGGTCCGCCCGCCCGCGTTCGGCCTCCCAAACCGCCGGCGCCGGGCGGGACTCGCGCGCGCTTGCCGTCACTTGCAACGCGCAGGAGTGGCGACGCACGCGAAGGCTCAAGTTTCCGCGCGGGCCTCCGATGCTGGTGAGTGTTGGTCACAGAGAACTGGCAGCCCGGCAGAACGCCGGATGTCGATCTTCAGAACCCTAGAAGGGGGAATACGCCATGGCGATCAACGACGTCACCCTTGCCGGCGGCATGCGGAACAACCTCGTCAGCCTCCAGACGGTTTCCGCGCTGCAGGCCCGCACCACCGAGCGCCTGTCCACCGGCAAGCGCGTGAACAGCGCTGTCGACGACCCGTCGGCGTACTTCGCCGCGCAGAACTCGATGAACCGCGCGAACGATCTCGCCGCCCGCAAGAACAGCATGGGCGAGGCGATCCAGACCGTGAAAGCCGCGCTCCAGGGCATCGACGGCATCACGAACCTCATCCAGCAGGCCAAGGGCCTCGCGGCCTCCGCCCGCTCGGCGACGGGGACCGACCGCGCCGCCCTCGCCACCCAGTTCGACTCGCTTCGCGGCCAGATCGACAAGCTCGCGGGTGACTCCAGCTACAAGGGCACGAACTTCCTGGCGAACGGCAGCTCGCTGAAGGTCGACTTCAACGAGTCCGGCACGTCGTCACTGACGATCAGCGGCTTCGACGGCAGCACGACCGGCCTGAGCGTCGCGGCGGCCCAGAACGCGTGGGTCGCGGACGCCGACATCGACGCGGCCGTGACCAACCTGGACAGCGCGCTGAGCACGTTGCGCGTCAACGCCCAGAAGCTGTCCTCGAACAACGGCGTCGTGACCTCGCGCCAGGACTTCACGACCAACATGATCAACACGCTCACGGCGGGCGCCGACCAGTTGACGGCGGCGGACACGAACGAGGAGGGCGCGAACATGCTGGCCCTCCAGACGCGGCAGCAGCTCGGCATCGTCGCGCTGCAGCTCTCCTCGCAGGCCCAGCAGAGCGTGATGAAGCTGTTCGGCTAGAAGCAGGGGTTTCAGGGACGAAGGAACCGGGGTCGCACGCGCAGGATGCGCGGTCTCCCCGGACGACAGGGACGGTCGCACCGGCGGGCTCGAAGCCAGACTTCGACGCCCGCCGGTGTCGTTGGGGGCCGCCCGGGGGAGCGCCTGGCGTGGCGTCCTGCAACTCCCGGAGCGGCGAATTGCCAGCGTAACTCGCAGGGACAATGCGCATTCGGGGTCTCAAGTTTTCGGCGCGGGCACCGACGCTAGCACTGTCGGCATCGTGCCGGCGGCCAGGCAGAAGCCGGGTGCGAAACACCAGGATCCCAAGAAGGGGACCAGGCATCATGGCTATCAATGACGTCACCCTCGCCGGCAGCATGCGCAGCAACCTCGTGAATCTGCAGAACGTCGCCGCCCTGCAGAGCCGCACGACGCAGCGCCTCTCCACCGGCAAGCGCGTGAACAACGCTATCGACGATCCGTCGGCGTACTTCGCGGCCCAGAATGCCACGAACCGCGCCGCCGACCTCGGCGCCCGCAAGGACAGCATGGGTGAGGCGATCCAGACCGTGAAGGCCGCGCTCCAGGGGATCGACGGCGTCACGAACCTGATCCAGCAGGCCAAGGGTCTCGCGGCGTCCGCTCGCTCGGCCAGCACGGCTGACCGCTCTTCGCTCGGAACCCAGTTCGACGCCCTCCGCGGCCAGATCGACAAGCTGGCGTCGGATTCCGGCTACAAGGGCACGAACTTCCTGGCCTCCGGCAGCTCGCTGAAGGTCGACTTCAACGAGGGCGGTACCTCCTCGCTGACCATCAGCGGCTTCGATGCCAGCACCGGCAGCGGCGGCCTGAACGTGGCGGCTGCGGCCAACAACTGGGCGGCGGATGCGGACATCACTGCCGCGACCACGTCGCTCGACTCGGCCCTCAGCACGCTGCGCACCAAGGCGCAGACGCTGTCGTCCAACAACGGCGTCGTGACGGCCCGCCAGGATTTCACGACGAACATGATCAACACGCTCACGCAGGGCGCTGACCAGTTGACGGCCGCCGATTCGAACGAAGAGTCGGCGAACATGCTCGCACTCCAGACGCGGCAGCAGCTCGGTGTCGTGGCGCTGCAGCTGTCGAGCCAGGCCCAGTCGTCGGTCATGCGTCTTTTTGGCTAGAGGCGGGCTCCCCTCCGGCGACGGCCCAGGCTAGGGCGGCGCCGAAGGCACCCGGATAAGTTCAAGGACGAGCGGGCCAGTGGGACCGGGTCGGAAGCATCCCGGCCCCACTGGCGCCCGCCGGCCGCAGGAGCGGCCGGAGTTCAGGACGAAACTGACCAGAACGGACATCCCCATGGCCTTGCGGCTCACGCTGAAACCGCACGAGCGCGCGATACTTGGCGGCGCAGTCCTCACGAACGGGAAGCATCGTGCCGAATTGTTCGTAGAGACGGAGGTGCCCGTGCTTCGCGGCTCGGACATCCTCAGCCCGTCGCTGGTTCGAACACCCTGCGAGCGCATCGTTCTCGCCATCCAGCTCATGTACGTGGACCCGGCCCGCCGGGACGTCCACGAGCAGACGTACCAGGTGCTGGTGGAGGACGTGCTGGACGCGAGTCCGAGTTCGCGACGGCTGCTCGAACCAATCGTTGCACTGGTGCAGCAGGGCAGGTACTACCCCGCGCTGAAACAGGGCAAGGAACTCCTGGCGTACGAAAGGGAACTCCTCTCGAATGTTCGCTAGCGCTCGACGCACCTACGAAACAGGCGCCAAGGCCGCGCCCTCGGGCCGCGAGCTCGAGGCCGCGGCGCTGTTCAAGTCGGCCCGTCAGCTGGAGGGCTGCCGGCGCGACTGGGAGGCGCCCGACCATGCCCAGCGGCTCGAGGAGGCGCTCCGTTTCAACCAGCGGCTGTGGACCTTCTTCCAGAGCGAGATGGCGGCGGACGACTGCGCGCTGCCCCGGGAGCTGCGGCGGAACCTGCTCCAGCTGTCGGCCTTCGTCGACAGGCGCACGTTCGAGGTGATGGCGGAGCCTTCCCCGGAAGCGCTGCAGGCGCTGATCGAGATCAACCGCAACATCGCCGCCGGCCTGTCGGCCCACGCCTCTCCGGCCGTGACCCAGCGGGCGGCCTGAGCGCACCTCCACGTGCGCATCCCCCCTCAAGTCCAGGACCGGACCTGCCGATACTCGATCGCGAACGTGGTGGTTCCTCCGACCAGGGACGCAGACAGCGTCATCCTCGGCAGCCCGACAGCGCGCACACGCCACCGCGATGAGGAAATCATGACCGTCCGCCCGACAACTTCCGGCCAGACCCCGGGACCGGCCATCGGTCGCACCGACCGAACCGCAAGCCCCACCTCCGCGTCCGCGGCACGCCCGGCTGAGCCGAACGCAACGGCCGCACCCGGCGCCCGCAGGGACGACGTCCAGATCTCCGCGCAGGCCCGCCAGCTCCAGCAGGTGGACTCGACCACGCGCGGGCCGGGTGGCGAACTCTCCGCGGATCGGCTGCGCCAGGTCCTCGGTCGCATCAGCGACGGGCACTACGACCAGCCGCAGGTGCAGGACCAGGTCGTTCGTCGGCTCGCGCACGACATCTAGCCCGGACGGTTCATGAGCCTGCGAGCGCGACTTGCGCCACGAAGCTCGACCGGCCGTTCGCAGATCGTCCGGGCCTGGAGTTCCTGGAAGGGACATAGGACATGAAGTGTCTGATCGTCGACGACTCCGCGATGACGCGGCGCATTCTGGCCAACACCCTTCACGCCATCGGCTTCACCGACACGATCGAAGCCGCCGATGGCAGGCAGGCGCTCGCGTCCTGCCCCGCGGACGTCGATCTCGTGATCACCGACTGGAACATGCCGGGCATGACGGGCATGGAGTTCGTGCGCGGCCTGCGGTCGAACGCCGCGTTCGCGGCGATCCCGGTGCTGCTGGTCACCTCGCGCGCCACCAAGGGCGACGTCGTCGAAGCGGTGAACGCGGGCGTGAACGGTTACATCGTGAAGCCCATCGACCCCGACGTGCTCAGGACGAACATCGCGGGCGTGCTCACGCGGCGGGATTCCACGGGCACCGAAGGCTGAACCCTCGATCGCCCGGTGCGCCCGCGCTCCCCGCTTGGGGCGCGGGCGCTCGCGTTTCGCCGGCTGCCCCGGGAGCCTGCCCGCGTAGCGCCGGTGCTTTCCGGTGTCAAGGCGGACCCGCAGGCCGGCCGATACCCAAGCAGTACGGAAGGAACCCGTCCCGCGGCGACTTCGCGTCCGCGACGTCGTCCCTCGACCGGGGTGTGAGGAGAACCAGAGCATGGCGGATACCGACGTTCTCAAGCTTCGGCTCGCGCTGATGGGCCGGCCTGTGCGCAACTACACCTTCGACAAGTCCATGATCTCGATCGGTCGCGACCCGGAGTCCGACGTCTTCGTCGACAACCCCGGGGTCTCCCGCGACCACTTCCGCCTCGAACGGACCCCCGCCGGCGAGTACCAGGTCGTGGACCTCGGAAGCGCCAACGGCACGTTCCTGAACGACCAGTCGGTGAACACCGCGCTCGTGCGCAACAACGACGTCGTGCGCTTCGGCAAGTACACCCTGTGGGTCGGCTACGGCCAGGACCGGCGGAGCGGGGCCGAGGAAGTGCGGCGCAACACCGCGGACACCGAGAAGCACACGGTCGTGCTGTCCCGCTCCGAACTCGGGAACATGCTCGAGGCGGCGCGCGAGAAGGAAGCGGCGCCGCAGGTCGCGCCCGCTCCCGTCGTCGGCCGAACCGCGCCTGCGGCACCCGCGCCGTTCGCGGCCATCGCGATCGCTTTCGTTCTCGGAGTGCTGCTCGGCGCCGGCGCCATCTGGCTCGTTCTCGGGCGCTGAGCCCGGGGCGTTCCCGCCCGCCAGCGGCTCTCGTGTCGGCACGATGAATCTCCTGCGGAGATTCCAGGCCGGGCGCTACGCCCGGCAGCTGCAGGCCAGCGGCGTGCGCGCCGCCGCCGACGTCACCAGGGCGCGCACCGAGCTCATCGCGATCGGCCCCGCGGCCATCGGGGCCGTGCTGGACTCGCTCGCGCACGGCCGGTCGGCCGAGGCCGCGGTCGACGTGCTCGAGCAACTCCTCACCGACGACGCCTTCCCCACGCTGGCCGAGGCGCTGCGCTCGCCCCTGCCCGCGGTCGTGGATGCGGCGACGACGGCGTTGTCGCGCTCGGCCGGATACGATCCGAAGCGCCTGCTGCCGCTCTTCTCGGACGCCCGCGTCCCAAGGGCGCGGCTGGAGCGCGTGCTCGCCGCCCAACTGCAGCGCCTGCAGCCGGCCACGCTCGTCCGCGCGCTGCCCGATCTGGGCAAGGAGGCGCGCGGCAGCGTGTTCCGCCTGCTCGAGCGCGGTGCGGACCCGGGCATCGTGCCGGACACACTGCCGCTCGCGACCCACGCGGAATGGTGGCTGCGCCTGCACGCCGTGAGACTGCTGGCGAAGTTCCCGGGACCCCAGGTGTTCGCGGCCGTGACGCGCCTGCTCACGGACGAAAATCCCGCCGTCCGCCTCGAGTCCGTGCGCGCGCTCGCGACGCTGCACGCCGGGGCATCGCTGCCGGGCCTGTGCGGGCGGCTGCGCGACCCGGACGCGCGCGTGCAGACGGCGGCCATCGAGTCGCTGATCTCGCTGGGCGACGTCGCCGCGGTCCCGCACCTGCTCGAGTACCTGAAGGACGAATCCGAGCACGTGCGTCGCGGCGCCGTCGAGGTGCTCAACCAGGTCGTGACGCCCGAGGCCGTGAAGGACCTCGTGGAAGCGCTGCGCGATTCGGACTGGTGGGTGCGCGTGCGCGCCGCCGATGCGCTCGGTTCGCTGGGCGGACCGCGGGTGATCGACGCGGTGATCGGACTGGTGAAGGACCCGGACGAGTTCGTGCGGCGCTACGCGGTCGAGATCCTCAACGTCGTCCCCGACGCCCGCGCCGTGGACGTCCTCGTCGACGCGCTCGGCGACAGCGACTGGTGGGTGCGCGAGCGCGCGATCGACGCGCTCGCCAAGGCCGGCGACACGCGCGCGGTCGGACCGCTGCTCGCGGTGCTGCACAGCGACTCGCGCTGCGCCCCGCTCTGCGTCAAGGCGCTGGCCAGCCTTCCGGACGCGCGCGCCGTGGAGCCGCTGTGCGCGCTGGCGGACGCCGCCGACCCCGACGTGCGGCGCGAGGCGCTCGTGGCACTCCAGCGCTACGCGAGCGCGGTCCTGCCGGCGGACGGCCGCACCCGCGTGCTCGAAACGCTCGAACGCGCCGGCGTCCTGGCCGCGGCCGGGGCCGAGGCAGGTGCCCCCGGCGCGTCGCAGTCCCGGGGTGCGTTCGGACCGGAGACGCAGCGCCCCGAACCCGTCGCGCCCGCGCCCGCCGCCGCGCCCGAACGCGAGCTCACGCCGGCGCTCAACGTCGAGAGGCTCGAACCGGGCACGATCCTCGGCAGGCGCTTCCGGGTGATCGAGCGGATCGGCGGTGGCGGCTTCGGCACCGTCTATCGCGTCGAGGACGTCGTCGTCCACGAGGAGATCGTGCTCAAGGTGCTCAGCCCGCACCTCTCGCTCGACGAATCGATGATCCGCCGCTTCGTGCAGGAACTGCGGCTCTCGCGCCGGATCACGCACCGCAACGTCATCCGTATTCACGACCTGCTCGACCTGAATGGCGCGCACGCGATCTCGATGGAGTACTTCATCGGACGCGACCTGGGGCTCGTGCTGCGCCAGCAGGGCGCCTTCCCGATGCCCCGCCTGCTTGGCATCGCACGCCAGATGCTCGACGGCCTCGCCGCCGCGCACGCGCTGGGCATCGTCCATCGCGACATCAAGCCCGCGAACGTGCTCCTCGGTGAGGGCGACCTGGTCAAGATCGTGGACTTCGGCCTCGCTTCCGTCGGGCAATCCGGACAGTCGCGGCTGACGCAGAGCGGCATCCTCGTCGGCACGCCCGAGTACATCTCCCCCGAGCAGATCACCGGCCAGGACGTCGACGGCAGGACCGACCTGTACTCGTTCGGCGTCGTGCTGTGGGAGCTGGCCACGGGCCGCCCGGCGTTCCAGGGCGAGAACGCCGTCAACGTGCTGTTCCAGCACCTCCAGCCCGACGTCCCGCGGTTGAAGACCGTGCTCCCGGGCGTTTCCGACGCCGTGGACGAGTTCGTCATGAGCTGCATGGCGCGCCACCCGGCGGACCGGCCCGGGAGCGTCGCCGCCGCGCTCGCGATGCTCGACCGCGCCGCCTGATCCGGAGAAGCTATGGCCCGCATCGACGACATGCTCGAGTTCGGCCGCCAGCAGGGCGGTTCGGACATTCACTTCACACCGGGCCAGCCGCCACTGGTGCGCACGGACGGCGAACTGCGCCGCAGCGGGCTTCCCGTGCTGGGGCCGATGGAACCTGCGGACCTGGTGCAGGAGATCCTGACCGCGGGCCAGCGCCAGCAGTTCGACGAGCGCGGCAATGCCGATTTTTCCTATGCAATTCCGGGGCGGGGCCGCTATCGCATCAACGCCTGCCGCCACCAGCAGGGCACGTCGGCGTTCTGCCGCATCATCCCGGGCGAGGTCCCCGAGCTCTCGATGCTGGGGCTGCCCCCGCTCGTGGGCCACCTCGTGCGACTGCGCACGGGACTCGTCCTCGTGACCGGCGCCACCGGCACCGGGAAGTCCACGACGCTCGCGGCGCTCATCCGCGAGATCAACCTGACCCGGAGCTGCAACATCATCACGCTCGAGGACCCGATCGAGTTCGTGCACCGCAGCCAGCGCTCACTTGTGGTGCAGCGCGAGGTGGGCACGCACGTGCACTCCTTCAAGGACGGGCTGCGCGCGGCGCTGCGCGAGGACCCGGACGTGATCCTGGTCGGCGAGATGCGCGACGCGGACACCGTGTCGCTCGCGCTGGAAGCGGCCGAGACGGGACACCTGGTGCTCGGAACGCTCCATACGCGCGGCGCCGCCCAGACCATCGACCGGATCGTGGACGCGCACCCGTCGGACAACCAGTCGCAGGTGCGGCACTCGCTGGCCGACAACCTGCGCGCCGTGGTCAGCCAGGAGCTGCTGCGCGCCGCCGACGGTCGCGGGCGGCGCGCCGCCGTGGAGATCCTCATGGTCACCTTCGCCATCCAGCAGCTCATCCGCGACGGCAGGACGTTCCAGATCCCCGGCGCGATCGCGACCGGCCGCCGGGTCGGCATGCAGCTCATGGACCAGGCGATGCTCGCGCTGGTGCGCGCCGGCGAAATCGACCCGGACGAGGCGTACCTGCGCGCCGAGGACAAGTGGGGCTTCGCGCCGTTCGTGACGCGTTCCGAACTGCTGCGGTTGACGCAGGGCGAGAGGACGGGCTGACGTGAACCGCATCGACACCTTCCTCGAACTCGCCGTGCGCCAGGGCGGCTCCGACCTGCACCTCGTCGCCGGCCTGCCGCCGCGCGTCCGCTCGGCCGGGGAGTTGCAGCCCATTCCCTTCCGCGAGCTGTCGCACCAGGACCTCGAGGGCTTCCTTCAGGAGATGATGCCCCCTGCCCTGCGCCAGCAGCTCGAGGAGCGGTGGAACGTGGACTTCGCGTACGTCTCGACCGTGGCGGGACGTTTCCGCGCCAACGTCTAC
>CAIXRL010000152.1 GCA_903921835.1 Candidatus Eiseniibacteriota bacterium
CGGCACGCTGGCGGCAGGTGAGGCGACGAGCGGGGCTGCCGCGCGCCGTCGCCGGCGGCGGTGGTGAGCAATGCGCCCACGGGTGGTGTGGGCGGGTTGCCGCGTGCCGGCGACGGCTCGTCTTGCGAACCGGGTCCCCGTCGCTCCCCGCCCCGCCCGGGAGTCCCGTCCCCGCGCTCTCGCCCCCATTCGCAAAACGAGCCGTCGCCGGCACGCTGACGTGGCGCCCGTGCCGTCGCGCGGCGCCCCTCGAGCGGGTGGACACGGGCCCGCGCAGCGCCTAGCGTTTCGCACCCATGAGAACGCTCGCCGCCACACGCTACGTCACGCCGCTCAAGGAAGGTGGTTCGCTGCCCGCCGTGGTCGAGGCGTCGGACGGCGCGCTGCACGTCGCCAAGTTCCGCGGCGCGGGCCAGGGCACGCGCGCGCTCATCGCCGAGGTCGTGGCCGGCGAGCTGGCGCGCGAGTGCGGCTTTGCGGTGCCGGAGCTGGCGCTGCTCGAGCTGGCCGCCGCGTTCGGCCGCAACGAGCCCGATCCCGAGATTCGCGACCTGCTGCGCGCGAGCACCGGCACCAACCTCGCCCTGGCCTTCGTGCCTGGCGCGATCGGCTTCGACCCCGTTGCGCCGCCCGACGTGGACGCGGACCTGGCCTCGGCGATCGTGTGGTTCGACGCGTTCGTGATGAACGTGGACCGCACGCCGCGCAATCCCAACCTGCTGCTCGCGGGCGGGCGGTTGTGGCTCATCGATCACGGCGCGGCGCTGTACTTCCACCACGCCTGGGCGCAATCCGCGAACAGCAGCGCGAGCGCGTTCGCGCCGATCCGTGACCACGTGCTGCTGCCGCGCGCGACGTCCATCGCCGCGGCGGGCGCGAGACTGGCCGCGACGCTCGCGGCGGCACGCGTGAACGACATCCTCGCCTCGCTGCCCGACGACTGGCTCGGCGGCGACGGCGCCCCCGGCGATCCGGCCGCGACGCGCGCCGCGTACGCCGGCTGGCTCGCGGGACGGCTCGCCGCCGCCCCCACCTTCACCGCGGAGGCCGAACGTGCCCGAACCGCGCTCGTTTGAGTACGCCATCGTCCGCGTCGTGCCCCGCGTCGAGCGCGGGGAGTGCCTCAACGCGGGCGTGATCCTGTGGTGCCGCCCGCTCACGTGGCTGCGCGCCGCGATCGAACTGGACCACGGCCGCCTGCTGGCGCTCGCGCCGGATGCCGACCTGGCGTTGATCGAGGCGCACCTGGAGAGTTTCGTGCGCGTCGCCTCGGGCGGCGACGAGTCCGGCCCCATCGGCCGGATGGATCCGGGCGAGCGCTTCCGCTGGCTGGTGGCGCCGCGCAGCACCGTGATCCAGGTCTCCGAGGTGCACGAGGGCCTGTGCGGCGACCCCGCCGAGGCGCTCGAGCACCTGCTGCAGACGCTGGTGCGGACGGCGGCGTTGGGCGACTGATACGTCAGCGTCGCGCGACGTCCCGGGGAGCGCCGCGCGTCGTCGCCGGCGGAGTGTCGTTTCGCCCGGCCATCGCGCCGGGCGGCGGCTTGTTTCGCGGGCCGGGGCCCCGTGGCTCGCCGCCCGGCCCGGGAGTCCCTTCCCCGCGCTTCCGCCCCAACTCGGGAGACGAGCCACCGCCAGCATGCTGGCGCGGCGCCCGCCTGGCAGGGTGCGCGTCTGGGGATACGCGTTGGCTCTCTTGTGGCCGCCTGTTACCCTTCCACGTGTCTGTGTCGGGTGCGTTCGCGTTGGGGGCCGCCGCTCCGGCGCGCGGCTTCGCACGTTCCGCGGCGAGAATCGGGATTGCTCATGTTCGGAACGCTCCATCCGCTCGCCGCTCGGCGGGAGTTCCCCCGCCCCGCACGGGTCTTCATCGCGCTCGCCCTGTTCGCGATCGGGACCCATGCCACCGGCCCCCGATCGGCAGCAGCCGACCCGCTGTTCATCGAGCCGTTTCCTCCCGACAGCGTGGGGTCTGGTCCCTGCTCCGTGGCGATCGCGGACCTGAACGGGCAGGGAAGACGTGATCTGGTCGTGGCGAACTACTACTCCAACACGGTGTCGGTGCTGCTCGGCAATGGCGACGGGACCTTCGGGCCGAAGACGGACTTCGCGACGGGGAGCAATCCGCTCTCCGTGGCGATCGGGGACTTGAACGGGGACGGGAAGCCAGACCTGGTGATGGCGAACAGTTCCTCCAACACGGTGTCGGTGCTGTTCGGCAATGGGGACGGGACGTTCGGGGGAAAGACGGATTTCGCGACGGGGAGTGGGCCATTCTCCGTGGCGATCGGGGACCTGAACGCGGACGGGGATTCCGACCTGGTCGTCGCGAACAATTCCTCCAACACGGTGTCGGTGTTGCTTGGCAACGGGAGCGGGAGCTTCGGGGTGAAGACGGACTTCGGAACGGGGAGCTATCCCCAATCCGTCGCGATCGGGGATCTCAACGCGGACGGGAAGCCCGACGTGGTGGTGGCGAACTTCGGCGACGGCACCGTGTCGGTGCTGCTCGGCGACGGCGCCGGGAGCTTCGGGGCGAAGACCGACTACGCGACGGGGAGCTCCCCCCGCTCGGTGGCCATCGGGGACCTGACCGGGGACTCGAGCTCCGACCTGGCGGTGTCGAACTGGAGTTCCGACACTGTGTCGGTCCTGCTTTGCAACAGCAAAGGGA
>CAIXRL010000153.1 GCA_903921835.1 Candidatus Eiseniibacteriota bacterium
GACCCCGCTCACGTGCAGCCGCCCCTGCTCCACCGCGTCGAAGATCGCGGGGAACTTCCGCGCCGCGCGGGCCGCCTGGATGCGCTTGGCGGCCGAGTCCTCGGACATGTGCAGTTCGCCCAGGCAGTACTGGTACATCGAGGGGTACGCCGCCGGCAGGTAGAGCTTCCGCTCGTCCGCGACGGCGATGTAGGCCAGCGTCTCCGCGGTGTTCGCGCATCCCTGCGAAACGACCGAAGCCAGGCCGGGAAGCACGACGTGATCGGCGAGACGGTCCACCTGCTGGAACTTCATCGCGTGATCCACCGCGGGGGCGACGTTTCGCGGGGGCAGCCACCACTTCATACCACGCCCATTTTCGGCGCTCGCACGCGCCCGCACGCCTCACAACGCGGCGCCGCGCGAGAAACGATGCGCAAGAGCACGCGAACACGCCGCGCACGAGCGGCGATGGCGTCCTGGCGCGCAGCCAGAGGGGCACTCTCGCGCCCCGGCGACTCCCGCCCGACTTGGCGTCAAGGGAGAACCTTCACGCGGGCGCACCCTCGTCACCCAGCTTTGCCGCGCCCGACCTGCGACGGGCGCACCGACACCGCGACGACCTCGCCCCGCGAGATGCCCTGTTGCCCGCGCAGTGCAGCAAGCTGCGCATAGCCTTCCTCGAAGACGCGCGCGGCCGTGCTCACGCTCACCGTCAGGGGCGTCATGTCGCGCGTTCCACGTGCGGCGCGCGCGGCGCGCAGCATGGCCTCGGGCGACGCGCCCGCCATGTGGTGGTGCTCCACCCCCGGCAGCGACGCCAGCCCGGTCGTGGGGCGGTCCGAGAACGCCAGGCGCGAGCCGTCGGGAAAGCGCGCGTTGATCTCGACCCAGGGCTCCTTTGCCCGCCGGTGCTCGTACAGGATCGCCAGCCAGCCCTCGGGCTCGTGCGCGAGCATGCGCAGCACGATCTCGGGCATTTCGGTGATCGTGAACCAGCCGGCGTCGGCGAAGCCTTCCACTTGCAGCCGGCGCGCCAGCGACTCGATGGCGTCGGGCCGCTGCGCCGCCGCCTCGCTGGCGGGCGCCAGGTGCACGGCAGGCTTCTGCTCGGCGAGCACTTTCCGGCCAATGCCACGTCCGTAGACGAACGCCAGCGCGAGCCGCAGCACGAGCGGCAGGAGCAGCAGGACCGCAAGCAACCAGACCATCACGGGGACGTGCATGCGAACCTCCAGGAAGTTGAACTGCCGGAGTCATCGGCGCCTGCCCCGGTGTCACTTCATCCCGCAGCGCAGGGCCGTCCGTGCCGGCGCCCACTGCACCCACGCGAACGGCCGCCCCCTCGCGGGACCGGCCGTTCGTTGTGAAGGCGCGTGCGCGGCGCTATCCGCGCTGGTTCATGTCCACGTAGTCGCGCTGCGTGTGCCCCGTGTAGACCTGGCGCGGGCGGCTGATCTTGAAGTCCGGGTCGCGGCGCATCTCGAGCCACTGCGCGATCCAGCCCGGCATGCGGCCCATGGCGAACATCACCGTGAACATGTTCACCGGGATACCCAGGGCCTTGTAGATCACGCCCGAGTAGAAGTCCACGTTGGGGTAGAGCTTGCGCGAGACGAAGTAGTCGTCGCTCAGCGCGATCTCCTCGAGCTTCATGGCGATCTCGAGCAGGCGGCTCGACGTGCCCACGCGCTGGATCACCTCGTCGCAGTTCTTCTTGAGGATCGCGGCGCGCGGATCGTAGTTCTTGTAGACACGGTGGCCGAATCCCATGAGCCGCGTCGTGTCGCCCTTGTCCTTGGCCTTGAAGAGGAACTTCTCGGCGCTGCCCTCCTCGGCCTCGATGCGCTCCAGCATCTCGATGACTTCCTGGTTGGCGCCGCCGTGCAGCGGTCCCCAGAGCGCGCTGATGCCGGCCGAGACGCTGCCGTAGATGTTGGCGCGCGAGCTGCCGACCATGCGCACGGTGCTCGTCGAGCAGTTCTGCTCGTGATCGGCGAGCAGGTTGAGCAACATGTCCAGCGTGCGCGCTAGCACCGGGTCCACTACGTAGGGCTCGCACGGGTTGCCGAACA
>CAIXRL010000154.1 GCA_903921835.1 Candidatus Eiseniibacteriota bacterium
CTGCCTGTTCTGCCGAGTCGGCCGCGCGCGCGCCGACCGGCGCGACCTGGTGCTCGCACGCAACGGCCACGCGCTGCTCATGCTCAACCGTTTCCCGTACAACCCGGCGCACCTGATGGTCGCCGTGAAGCGCCACGCGGCGCAGTTCCACGAGCTCACCGCCGGGGAGCGCGCGGACCTGCTCGACCTGACGGCGCTCGCCGAGCGCGCGCTCGCGGCCGAGTACGCGCCGCATGGCGTCAACTACGGCCTCAACGTCGGACGCGTGGCGGGCGCGGGATTCCCGGGGCACCTGCACCTGCACCTGGTGCCGCGCTGGGACGGCGACACCAACTTCATGCCTGCCGTGGCGGAGACCAAGGTGCTGCCGGAGTCGCTGGGCCGCACGTGGCAGCGGCTGCGCGCCGCGCTGGCGGCGCTGCCGGCCGCGGGCTCGCCTGGCGGTCCGCCCAAGGGAAGGCCGCGTGGCGCGAAAGCGCGCTGACTTCGGCGGCTTCGCCCTCTGGGTCGTGGGCCTGGCCGTGGTGGCGCTGGCGGGATCGTTCCTGTGGGCGCGCTTCGCGCCGGCGGGTGGCGGTCGCCCAAAGCGGCCGCCGGGCGTGATCCGCGTGCAGGTTCTCAACGGCTCGGGTGAGGGCGGCGTGGGCATCCGCGTCGCCTCGTTCCTGCGCGAGGGCGGATACCACGTGGTCGAGGTGCGAAACGCCGACCAGGGCGACTATTTCGCCTCCATGGTGGTGGCCCGCAGGGGCGACCTTTCCATGGCCCGGGAAGTAGCGCATTATCTGGGCGGGCCGCCGCTCATCCGCCAGGCATGGGATTCGGATCTCGCCGACGTCTCGGTGCTCGTGGGGCGCGATCGAAGCCGGCTGCACCTGGAACCCTGAAAAGCAATCGCATCGGAGGAATGGACGTGTTCAATTTCGGTGGTGGAGAGATGGTCATCGTCCTGCTGATCATCCTGCTGCTCTTCGGCCCGAGTCAGTTGCCGAAGATGGCGCGGGGATTCGGCCAGGCGATCCGCGAGTTCAAGAAGGCCCAGCGCGAGATGACGGACGAGATCACGCGCGAGGAGCCGCCGAACTCCCAGCGTCCTCCCGATAACAAGCCGCAGGGCTGAACGCGGTTCGACCGCGTTGCGGTTGCGGGCCGTGCTCGCTTCGCGGGCGCCGCCGCGGCGTGAAACGAAGAACGGCGCGGGTCCCGCACTGGGACCCGCGCCGTTCGTTGGATTGCGGGACGCTCAGTTGGCGCCGTAGATGCCCCGGGTGTCCTCGATCTTCGCGCGGCCACGCAGTATGTTCAGGTAGCCGCTGAAGAAGCTGCGCTGGCGCTTGCTGAGGATGTCGCTCGTCAGCTGGCCGCGGAACTGCTGGTTGGCCAGCAGGCTGTCGGGCGGTGTGGTGATGCCGGTGACGCGTCCGAAGTAGTAGCCGGACGGCGTGCGGAACGGTCCCACGACGGCGCCGGGCTTCGCGCCCCACAGCGCGCCCAGCAGCGCGGGCACGCTGGCCAGTCGCGGATCCGGTTCGGCGCGCGAGAACGTGGTCGGGAGAGCTCCGAGGCCCAGCGCCTTCGCGGCGTCCTCCAACGATGCGCCGCCCTTGATCGCGGCCGCCGCCTGGTCGGCGCGCGGACTGGCCAGCTCGACGCGGTGGTCGAGCTGCGCCAGCTGCTGCAGCTGGTCGGCGACTTCCTCGCGGGTCGGGATGCCGGCCGGGTGCTGCACGGCGACGGAGGCGATCACGAACTCCTCGGGCGACTCGAATACCGGGCTGATCGCGCCCTTCTTGTGCGACACGCCCCAGTCGGCCGCGTCTGGCGTGCCGAAGAGCTGCTGGGGCATGTTGTCGAGGTCGAAGAAGGATGTCTTCTGCGTGGTCAGGCCCTTCTCGGCCGCGGCCTTGGCGAGACCGACCGCGGTCGCGCGCTTGGCGATCGTCTGCGCCATTTCGTACTGCTTGCGCAGGCCGTCCGCGTTGGGGTGGATCTTGATCGTCAGCTGCGCGAGCTTGACCTGGCCGGGCTGCAGGTTGCGGGCCGAGGTGTCCTGCGCGGGTCCCAGGATGCGGAACAGGACGATCGCACTGGCCTGCCGAATCGGCGGCAGCACGTCGCCGGGCTTGTGGCTCGCGACGACCTGCGCGAGCGGCCCGAGCTCGGACACGCTGATGGCGCGGTCGATGGCGCCCCCGTGCTCGGCATTGGGTCCCTCGGAGTAGTCCTTCGTCATCTGGACGAAGTCCTCGCCCTTCTGCACGCGCTGGTACAGGCTGTTCGCGAGATCACCGGCGGTCCTGGTCTCCTCGGCGCTGTACTGCACCGGGATCGAGAGCATCTCGAGCTGCGTGCGCGCCGGAGAGGCCATGAGCGTGCGGTACTTCTCGTAGACACGCTGCAGCTCGGCGTCCGCGGTCGACGCCTTGCCCGTGTCCGCGGGCGGCACCCGCAGCACGACGGCCGAGAGACGCACGTAGCGGTCGCGCATGGCGTCGCGCAACTCGCCATCGGAGAGCTTGATGGAGGAGAGCAGGGCCTTCTGCAGCTGGACCGCGGGAATCTCCGCACGCACTTCGGCCTCGAGAGCCGACCAATCGTTGCTCGGGTTCGAGACCGCCGCGCGGTACTTCTGCGGGTCGAAGCGGCCGTTGGTCTGGAACGCAGGGGCGCCCAGGATCGAGGCGGGCGGGTCGGTTTCGAGCCGGAAGATGATGTCGTTGTCTGTCGCGTGCAGTCCCGAACGCGCAGCTTCCTGCGCCAGCAGCCGCGTGTTCACCAGCTTGCGCCAGGCGCTCTGCTGCACGGCACGCAGGTCGCGGTCGGTCGGGTCGCTGCCGAAGCGCTGCCGGTAGGACTGCCGCTCGTTCTCGGACGCGCTGTTCCACATTTCGCGCGTGATCTTCTCGCCGTTCACGGTTCCGAGGGACCCGCTCTGGCGGGCCACGGCCGAAGGATCGCGGCCCATGGCTCCGAAGAAGCTGAAGCCGAGGATGAAGGTTGCGACGACCGCGATGGTGACGATCCACCAGATCAGCTTCGTGCGCTTGTTGCCAGAGCGCAGGTAACCCAGCATTCGAGACTCCCGGCAGGACGGAAGGGAACGGTTGATACGACTGGAATCAGGGCAACGAGTCTACCAGTGCTCGCGCATCCCGCACAAACGACGCTCCGGCCGCGCCATGGCCGCGACGCCCGCGTCCGCCCGTCCGGCACCGCGGCGGGCCGGGTTCGCTGCGAATGGCGCGTGAAATCCCAACGTGAGGATTGCGGCGCGCAAGAGCCGTGTGCTACCTCTTGCTGCGACAGGCAACCGCTGAGGGAACGGCGGAGGAACCCGGTGCGCGACGCGCGTCCTCCGGGTGGCCACCCCGCCCCGAGAAGCTAAGGACGGCACCCGTGCGCACCGAAGTCCTCAACCGACCCGCGGATCCGGAAGCAGCCCCCGGAGAAACGCCCGTGCCCCTGCCGGCGCTCGTGCTGGACACGCTGGAGCAGGGCGTGGTGGCGTTCGATCGCGAGAGGCGCGTGGTCTACGCCAACCGCCGCATCGAGGAGCTCCTGAGCGTCGAGCCGGGAACGCTTCTCGGCATGCCCGGCGGCCGCGTCTTCCCGGGTGCCGACGCGCGCTGGCTCAAGGGCGCCACGCGCGAGACGCGCGATTTCCGCATCGAGACCGAGGGCCGCGAGCTGACGCTGAAGGCCGAGTCGCTGCCCATGCGCGACGAGGACGGCGCGCTCACGGGCTCGGTCGTGCTCGCGGACGCCATCTCCGAGACCGAGGACGGCGAGTTCCAGAAGAAGATCGACCGGCTGGTCTCGCTCGGGGAGC
>CAIXRL010000155.1 GCA_903921835.1 Candidatus Eiseniibacteriota bacterium
CGCCGGCGAACGAGGCGCCGAGCATCGGCAGCATGGCCACCGTCGCCAGCAGGCCGGACGATCCGCCGCCGGCGCCCGGCAGCAGCAGCGGATGCTCGTCGAACAGGTCCGAGGACGGCGGCGTGAGCGGCAGCCGCGCGAGCAGCGGCACCACGCGACGCAGTTCGCGCATGGCCGCGCGCAGTCGCGCCGACGGCACCGTGTAGACGGCCTCGGCGCCCACGTCCAGCGCCTTGACCAGCGTGACCGCGAGCGACTCGGGCTCGCGGAAGCGGCCGGCCACCTCCAGCGCGCGATCGCGCGTGGCGCGCGCCGGCAGCTCGAGCGACGTCACGGAGAGCACCAGCGAGGGCGCGGTGCGGCGCGCGCGGCTCACGATGCGACCTCCATGCGTTCGCCCTTCGCGGTGGCCGAGCGCCGCAGCGCGTCCAGCGTGCAGCCGGCGCGCAACGCCGGGTCCGGGTGCAGCGCGTCCGGAACGGCGCCGCCCACCCGGATGCGCGCGAACGCGGCCAGTGCGCGGCCCGGATCGCCGGTCTCGAACTCCACCAGGTCGGGCTCCTCGGCCAGCACGCGCCGCGTGTGCCCCGCGGGCAGCACATCGCACGCCACCGGCAGGTCCGCCTCCAGTGCGTCGTCCGAGACGAGCAGCGCGCCGCGCTCGCCCAGCACCTCGACGACCAGCGCCGCCTGCGGATAGCCCGGCACGCTCCACGAGCCGTCCATGCCCGCGACCAGCCCGCCCGACAGCTCCAGCTTCGCGTGCACCTCGTCCAGGCGTTCGCCGTAGAGCCGGTTGCCCGTCGCCTCTACCGCGCGCACGCGCCCGAACAGCGCATCGAGCAATACCAGCAGTTCGGCGACGGCGAACTCGAGCACGTCGCCCCGCGCGGGCGGCGAGCCGGGCGCGAAGACGCGCGAGACGTACACGGACGCGCGCACCTCGCGCACCGCGCCGATGCCGTCGGCTCCGAGCACGCGCGAAGCGCGGGCAAAGAGCGGATGGAAGAGCGCGCCGACCGCGCAGCCCACGGGCATGCCCGCCGCGGCGATGCGCGGCGCCAGCCGCGCGACGCCCCCGGAGTCGAACGCGGGCAGTCCGTCCACCAGCACCGCGAGTCCCGTGTCCAGCGCCGACTCGATCGCGGCGGCACGCGCCTGGGGCGGGACCGCGATCACCGCCGTGTCCGCGCGAGCGCGCCCGACGCACGCCGCCAGCGTCGCGGCGGAGGGGATCGAGAAGCCCGCGCCGCTCGCGAACTGCCGCCGCGCGGCGCTGGGATCCACGAGCCCCGCCAGCGTGCACCCGCGCGTGCGCGCCGCCGCCATGGCGTAAGCGATGCCGCGCCGCCCCAGGCCCAGCACGACGATCCGCCGCGCGTCGGGCGCGGCGGCGACGGGTGCTTCGGGCGGAGAGTTCGACACGGTCATCGCGTTCTCGGGCGGGTCGGGAGTCACGGGCAGTGGAAGGCCGGAAGGCTGGAAGCTAACCGCCACGCCCGGGCGCGGCAAGACGTACACGCCAACGTGCCGCCAACATGCCGGCAACGAGTGCGCCACCGCGTACGCCACCGCGTGCGTCGGCGCAACCCCACTCGCGCCGACCTGAGCGCGAAAAGACCCCCGTCGCGCCTGCGACGGGGGTCAACGGGGACGAGCGGTGCGCGAGGTGATCAGGCGGTCTGCTTGAACGCGATCTCGGGATCCTGGCGATCCTGCTCCGTGACGTGGAACAGCTCCGCGGGCTGCAGGTTCATGCCGCCTGCGACCCACGAGTCCGGGATCTGCTGGATGCGCGTGTTGAACAGCGTGACGCTGTCGTTGTAGAACTCGCGGCGATCCGCGATCGAGTTCTCCAGCTCGCTGATGCGCGACTGCAGCGCCGCGAACGACTGGTTCGCCTTGAGGTCGGGGTAGTTCTCCGCGACGGCGAAGAAACCTCCCAGCGCCTTCGTCAGCTGGCCCTCGGCCTCTGCCCGCTGCCCCACCGAGCGCGCCGCCGCGAGCGCGCCGCGAGCGTCACTGAGCTTGTCGAAGATGGCGCGCTCATGCTGCATGTACCCCTCGCACACCTTCACGAGCTTGGGCAGCTCGTCGTGCCGCTGCTTGAGCAGCACGTCGATATTGGCCCACGCCCGGCCGACGTTGTTCTTGATCTCGACCAGGCTGTTGTAGATCGAGAGGAACAGGCCCACCGAACCCACCATCAGAAAACCGATCACCACGGTCCACAGGATCTCTGCCGTGTGCATCATCGTCTCCTCGCGTGAGGGAAAGCGCCGGTCGTCCCACCGGCGGAACAGCTGGAGCTAGCCCGCATCATTCATGAGCCCGCGGCCTGCGAGCGCGATCTGCGCGTCCTCCGGACCCACCTTCGGTGGGTACCCCGAAGCTCCACCGGCCGCTGTCCTCATCGTGTGGACAACACGGTTCCGGGGTACCCACCGAAGGTGGGTCCGGCCGGCCGATCTGCTTGCGGCTGACGCACA
>CAIXRL010000156.1 GCA_903921835.1 Candidatus Eiseniibacteriota bacterium
GGCCGAGCGCGGTGATCTCCGCGCTGCAGGTCAGCGGGCTGCCGACGGATGCGTTCACCTTCGTTGGCTTTCTTCCGGTCAAGCCGGGTGCGCGCCGGCGCATGCTCGAGGAGTACGCGGAACGTCGCGAGACGACCGTGGTCTTCGAATCGCCACACCGCATCGACCGCTGCCTCGCGGATCTCGAGGTGGTCTGGCAGGAACGTCCGATCGCGCTCGCGCGCGAGTTGACCAAGTTGCACGAGCAGGTGCTGCGCGGCAGCGCGAGCGAAGTCCGCGCGGCGCTGCGCGAGGATCAGAAGCGGGGGGAGATCGTGCTGGTGCTGGGGGGCAGGACGCGGGTGAAGCGCGGGGAGCAGGCGTGAGCGCGGGTTCGCCCGCGGCGCGCCGAAGCGCGATGGCCGGCTACAAGGACAGGATGAAGGTGTTCGCGCACGCCGCGCTCGATCCCGTGGTCAACGGGCTCGCGGCCGCCGGCCTGCGCCCGGACCACATGACGGTGCTCGGGCTGGTGTTCAGCCTCGCGGCAGCGTATGGCTTTGCGCTCGGCAAGTTCCCCCTCGCGGCGCTCATCGCCTGCTTCGCCGGCGTGTGCGACATCCTCGACGGTCAGCTCGCGCGCCGCACCGGCGGCGAGACGAAGTTCGGCGCGTTCCTCGACTCCACGCTCGACCGCATCGCGGAGGCGGCGATCCTGGTCGGCATCGCGTGGTACTACGTCTGGAACCTCGTCGAGATGGCGGTCGACCCGCAGCGCGTGCTGCGCAATCTCGAGCGCGGCCTGCTGCCCGACACCTATGCCGCCATCGCCATCCTGGCCGTGCTGGCGCTGGTGGGGTCGTTCATGGTGTCCTACACGCGGGCACGGGCCGAGGGGCTCGGGCTCGACTGCCGGGTCGGCTGGTTCGAGCGCCCCGAGCGCATGGTGCTGATCATCGTCATGGGATTCGCGGGACTCGGACCGGCCATCCCGGCAGGCCTGCTGATCCTGATGACGTTGTCGTTTGCCACGGCGTTCCAGCGCATGGCGCACGTCTGGCGCAATACCCGGCAACCGGGTGACGATTCCACGGAGGCATGAGGTCCATGGGGAACAAGGTTCGGGTCGCGATCATCGGCGTGGGCAACTGCGCTTCGTCGTTCGTGCAGGGCATCCACTACTACCGGAACGCCAGGGAGACCGACCGCATTCCCGGCCTCATGCACGTGAACCTGGGCGGCTACCACGTCCGGGACGTCGAGGTCGTGGCCGCGATCGACATCGACAAGAACAAGGTCGGCAAGGACGTTTCCGAGGCGATCGGCACGTGGCCGAACAACACGATGGTGTTCGCCAAGGTGCCCCGGATGGGCGTCAAGGTGCAGCGCGGCATGCTGCACGACGGCCTGGGCAAGTACCTCTCGCAGATCATCGAGAAGGCCCCCGGCTCGACGGTGGACATCGTCAAGCTGCTCAAGGACACGAAGACGGATGTCGTCATCAACTACCTGCCCGTGGGTTCGGAAGAGGCCACCAAGTGGTACGTCGAGCAGGTGCTCGAGGCCGGCTGCGCGTTCGTGAACTGCATCCCGGTGTTCATCGCCCGCGAGAAGTACTGGCAGCAGCGCTTCGAGAAGAAGGGCCTTCCGGTCATCGGTGACGACATCAAGTCGCAGGTCGGCGCCACGATCACGCACCGCGTGCTCGCGAACCTGTTCGTGGACCGCGGTGTGCGCATCGACCGCACCTACCAGCTGAACTTCGGTGGCAACACGGACTTCATGAACATGCTCGAGCGCGAACGGCTCGAGTCCAAGAAGATCAGCAAGACCTCTGCGGTCACGAGCAACATCCCGTACGACCTCGATCCCGGAAACGTGCACGTCGGACCTTCGGACTACGTGCCGTGGCTCAAGGACCGCAAGTGGTGCCACATCCGCATGGAGGGCACGACGTTCGGGGACGTGCCGCTGAACCTCGAGATGAAGCTCGAGGTGTGGGACTCGCCCAACTCGGCCGGCGTCGTGATCGACGCCGTGCGCTGCGCCAAGCTGGCGCTCGACCACAAGCTCAAGGGCGCGCTGATCGCGCCGTCGAGCTACTTCAAGAAGTCGCCCCCCGTGCAGATCCCGGACGACGTCTCGCGCGAGCTGGTGGAGGCCTACATCAAGGATCCGAAGGGCGTCGAAGCGCGCATGCGCGTGAACGCCCCGACGCTCGAGCGCGAGGTGGCGCCCAAGGCGAAGCGGACCCGCGTGCGGCCGTCGCCGGTCGTGAAGGAGACCCGCAAGGCCGTCACGGCGTCGCCCGACGCGGACCTGCCGGCCGCGGCCCCGAAGGCGGCGGGCAGGCCCGTGAAGAAGGCCGTGCGCAAGCCCGCGAAGCCGGCGGCGCGCAAGGCCGTGCGAGCGAAGTAGGCGGGGCCATGCCCGGGCTCTTCGTCACGTTCGAAGGCGGCGAAGGCTCGGGCAAGTCCACGCAGGTCGCGGCCCTGGCGGCAAGGCTGCAGGCCCACGGCGTGGAACCGCTGGTGACCCGGGAGCCCGGAGGCACTCCGCTCGCGGAGGGCATCCGGGCCCTGTTGCTGGATCCCGAACGCCGGCCCGTGCCGCTCGCCGAGGCGTTTCTCATGCAGGCCTCGCGCGCGCAGCTGGTCGGGACGCTGCTGCGTCCCGCGCTCGCGCAGGGTCGCGTCGTGCTGTGCGACCGCTACGACGACTCGACGCTCGCCTACCAGGGCGCCGGCCGCGGGTTGGACGCCGGGATGCTCGCGGGTTGGAACCGCGCCGCGACCGGGAACCTGGCGCCCGACCTGACGCTGCTCTTCGACCTGCCTCCCGAGGCGGGCCTGGAGCGGCGCGAGCGCGCGGCGGGCACGACCAACCGGCTCGACCGCGAGCCGGCCGATTTCCACGCCAGGGTCAGGGCTCGCTACCTCGAGCTGGCGGCCGCGGAGAGCTCGCGCTGGCTCGTGCTCGACGCGCTGCGGCCCGCCGCGGAGCTGGAGTCGCAGGTGTGGGGGATCGTCGCGCCCCGGCTGGGGCTGCCGGCTTGAACGGCTGCCGGCGCTTCGGGGGCGGCCGGCGGCAATGCGTCCGGATGGCGCGGGGACGCGTGGTATAGTCTACCCTCGCTCGAGATGGGCTCCGCCGCGCGCGCCAGCCCCCGCACACCCTCCGGAGGATCCGTGATCCGTCGGCGCATCCTGTTCGGCATCGTGTTCGCCGTGCTCTTCGGCATCGGTTGGGGCGTCGGTCGCGGTCGCGCGGGTGGCGACCTGTACCGCAACCTCGACATGTTCGTCGAAGTGCTGCACGCGGTGCAGACGAGCTACGTGGACCCGGTGGATCCGCGCCCGCTCATCGAGGGCGGCATGCACGGGATGTTGCGCTCGCTCGATCCGTACTCGGACTACCTCACGCCGCACGAGCTGGACGCGCAGACCGTGTCGCTCGAGGAGGACTTCGAGGGCGTCGGCGTGACGCTCGACCTGCACGCCGGTGCGCCGGTCGTGGTGGCGCCCGTCGAGGGCTCGCCCGCGTGGGAAGCGGGCCTGCTGCCCGGCGACGTGATCAGCAAGGTGGACGGGCACTCGGCCTTCGGGCTCGGCCTGCCCGAGATCGGCGCCCACTTCCATGGTGCGCCCGGCACCACGCTCACGCTCACGGTGATGCGCATGGGGACCGCCGAGGAAAAGGACTACGTGGTCACGCGCCGGCGGATCGAGCAGCGCAGCGTGCCCTACTCGTTCCTCGCCGAACCCGGCGTCGGCTACGTGCGCATCGCGCATTTCGGCGCCGGCGCGGCGGGCGAGGTCGCCGCGGCGCTCGATACGCTGCGCGCGGCGGGGGCCCGCGCGGTGGTGCTCGACCTGCGCGGCAATCCCGGCGGGCTGGTGGAGCAGGCCGTCGGCGTGGTCGCGCCGTTCGTGCGCGAGGGCTCGCTCGTCGTCTCCACGAAGGGCCGCGTGGCTCCCGAGCACAAGTGGCTCGCGCCGAAATCCCGCGCGACCTTCACGGGTCCGCTGGCCGTGCTCGTGGACGGCGCCAGCGCGTCGGCCGCGGAGGTGGTCGCGGGCGCGCTGCAGGATCTCGACCGCGCGCTCGTCGTGGGCCGCGCCACGTTCGGCAAGGGCATGGTGCAGGACTTCTACACGCTGCGAAATCGCGAGGGCGCGCTCAAGCTGACGACCGCGTACTACTACACCGCGAGCGCTCGCTCGCTGGAGCGCTCCAGGGCGGCAGCGGCCGCGCCCGCCGACGACGGCGAGGACGAGCCGGACAGCGCCGCGGTGGATTCGACCCCGCCGGCAAGGGCGGTCTTCCACACCGCCTCCGGCCGCGTCGTGCACGCCGGCTGCGTGGAGCCCGACCTGGACGTGAAGCCCGATTCGCTGCCGGTCCTCGCCGGCGCGGTGGCCTCGCGGCGGCTGGCGTTCCGCTTCGCAGGCCGCTGGGTGCCGGAGCACGGCGCTCAGGCCGACACCGCGGCGCTGGCCGCCTTCCGCGCCGACATCGTGGCGCAGGGCGTCGCGGTGACGGACTCGGCGTGGAGCGAATCCGCGCTCTTCGTCGCCGGAGAGCTGCGTCGCGAGCTGGCGCGGCGCGCGGGCGGCGCGGCCGCGGCGGCGCGCGTCTCGCTGCCCTCCGATCCCGACTGGCTGCGCGCGGTCGCGGTGCTGCGGCGCGCGCGGACGGCGGGCGAGGTGTTCGCACTCGCGGGCGGCCCGCGCGCCACGCCGGCGAGGACAACCGCGCACGCGAAGGCGACCGCACCGGCGAAGGGGCCTGCGCCAAGGGCCCGCTGACGATGCCCTTCGCGTACCTCTGCGATTTCGACGGCACGATCTCGCCGCAGGACATCGGCGCGGCGCTCGTGCGCCGCTTCTCCGAGGCCCGCGCCGCGGAGCGGGAGGCCCTGCTCGCGCGCTGGTTCCAGGGCGGGCTGGGGCACCGCGAGCTCACCGTGGGCGAGTGCGGACTGCTGCGGGTCCGCCAGGAGGAGGCGCTCGAGTTCACGCGCACGTTCCGGCTCGATCCGCACTTCGCGCCGTTCGTGCGCGAGGCGCTGGGCCGCGGCGACGCGGTGATGGTGGTGAGCGAGGGGTTCGATTTCTACGTGCGCGACCACCTCGCCCGCGCGGGGTTCCCGGAGCTGCCGTGGGCGGCCAACGCCGCGCACTTCGACGGTGATCGCGTCACCGCGGGCTTCCCGTTCGCGGACCCGGCGTGCGACTCGTGCGGCAACTGCAAGGCGCAGCACGTGCGCCGCTACCGCGGCCGGCGCTTTCACGCGGTGCTGGTGGGCGACGGGCTCTCGGACCGCTGCGGCGCGCGCGCCGCGGACACGGTGCTGGCCCGCGGCGACCTGCTGGACTGGTGCCGCGGCGAGGAACTGGCGCACGTCCCTTTCGAGCACTTCGGCGACGTCGCGGAATGGGCGCGCGGCCGCGACCTGGCGGCGCCGCTGCCGCGGCCCTCGCGTGCCGGACGCGCCGGGCACCGGCCCTGAACACGGCGCATCCAAAGTTCATGAAGATCGGCAACGTCACCATCGGGTTCCCGTTCGTGCTCGCGCCGCTGGCCGGCGTGAGCGATTCGCCGTTCCGCCAGCTCGCCCGCGAGCAGGGGGCCGGCGCCGTGTACACCGAGATGGTCTCGGCCGACGGGCTCGTGCGCGCCAACCAGGCCACGCTCGACTACATCGCGTTCGAGCCGTGCGAGCGCCCGATCGGCGTGCAGCTGTTCGGCTCGGACCCCGCGATCATGGCCGAGGCGACGCGCGTGCTCGCGGACCTGCCCGCGGCGCGCCGGCCCGACATGGTGGACATCAACATGGGCTGCCCCGTGCGCAAGGTGGTCACGCGCTGCGCCGGCGCGGCGCTCATGCAGGACGTGCCGCGCATCGGGCGCATCGTCGCCGCGATGGCGGCGGCGAGCGATCTGCCGGTCACCGCGAAGATCCGGCTGGGCTGGGACGGTGACTCGCGCAACGTGGTCGAGGTCGCGCGCGCGCTGGAGGGCGCGGGCGCGATGGCGGTCGCGATCCACGCCCGCACGCGGGCCGAGAAGTTCGAGGGCGCGGCGAACTGGGACCTGATCGGCGAGGCCAGGCGCGCGATCCGCATCCCGGTGATCGGCAACGGTGACGTGCGCACGCCGGCCGACGCGCTGCGCATGCTCGCGACCACCGGCTGCGCCGGTGTGATGCTCGGGCGAGCGGCCCTGGGCGATCCGTGGATCTTCCGCCGCATCCGCGCGCTGGCCGAGCGCGGCGAGGTGCTGCCGCTGCCGACCGCGCAGGAGCGGCTCGAGGCGGGCGTGCGCCACGTCGGGATGCTGGTGCGCACCGTGGGTGAACGCATCGCCGCGAAGGAGATGCGCAAGCACGTCGCGTGGTACATACGGGGGCTGCCGCACAGCGCCCGCGTGCGCGAGCAGGTCAACCGCACGCGCACCGCGGCGGAGATGGTGGAGCTGATGCGTCAGTACCTTGGCGAGCTGGCCGCGCACGGGCTCGAGCATTTCGCGCCGGAGCCCGTGACGCCGGAGTCCGCGACGCCGGAGCGCGCAGCACCGGAGCC
>CAIXRL010000157.1 GCA_903921835.1 Candidatus Eiseniibacteriota bacterium
CGGCCGAACTCGCCGTGCCGCTGCGGCAACTCAGGGCCAGCGCCGAGGAGATACGCTGGGCTGCCGAACTCTGCGAGGCCATTGCGGGCGCTTCGCTCGAAGAGCGCGTCCGCTACGCGGTGAAACACATGGCTTCGCGGTGCGCGCACCGGGTCATACACGTCGCGAGCGCTCCGGCATGACGCGTTCGGATCGCGCACGACTGCGAAGGCGCGGCGCGGACCGCGCGTGGCCGGCGCCGGGCCTCGCGGCCCGGGGAGGCCAGAGCATCGCCTTCCTCAAACGCCACGCCATCGCCGCCGCCGAGGCCTGCCCAACGATCCGTGCCCCGGCGCGAGCCATTCCTGAATGGCTCCACGAAGCGCCGGCGGACCGGCGTGCGAAACCCGGCAGAAAGATCAGGCGGGGCACGGCCCGCAGGCCGCCCGGCTCACTCCAGCCACTTCGGCTTGCGCTTCTCCAGGAACGCCGCCAGCCCGTCGCGCGCCTCGTCGCCACCGCGGACCTCGGCCAGCGTGCGCGGCAGGCCCGCGCGGTACTCGTCCCAGCCGGTGTTGGCCCGCAGCGCCAGCAGCCGCTTGATGCGGGCCTGCGCCGCGGGCGCGCCCTTGAGCAGCTCGCGCGTGCGCTCGGCCACCTTGTCGTCGAGCTGCGCCGGCGCGACCACGTGGTGCACGAGCCCCATGTTCAGCGCCGTGGCCGCGTCGAAGCGTTCGCCGGTCAGCATCAGCTCGCGCGCCCTGCGATCGCCCAGCCGGCGGATCACGTAGGGCGAGATGACCGCCGGCAGGATGCCGAGCCGCACCTCGGTCAGGCCGAACGTGGCGTCGTCGCCCGCCACCGCGATGTCGCAGGCGCAGGCGAAGCCCACACCGCCGCCGAAGACGCCGCCCTGGAGGCGGCCGATCACCGGCCCGGGGAAGTCCGCGACCGCGGCGAACATGCGCCCGAGCGATTCGGCCTCGGCCAGGTTCTCCTCGAGCGTGGCGCCGGCGCTCGTCTTCATCACCTCGATGTCGGCGCCGGCGCAGAAGCTGCGGCCCCGCCCGCCGAGCACGATCACGCGGCACTTCGCGTCGTCCGCGAGCGCGGCGAGCGCGGCCACGAGCGCCTGGCCGAGTTCGGAGGACAGCGCGTTGTGCTTGTCGGGCCGGTTTAGCCACACGCGCGCGACGGCCCCTTCGCGTTCGACTTCGATGATGCCCGCCACGCGGACCTCCTGACCATGGGGCGCGATGCGGCTCCGTTCGGGAGCCACGAACCCGCGCGGACCGGGACGCACGCGCGCCCTCCGGGACAGGCCGCGCGCCGGAATGCCATTGCGCTGCCCGTCGCACGCGGGTTTCGCGCGCGCATCTTTGGCTCGACCGTCCCGGCTGTCAAAGCGTGCCGGCGCCAGTTCGCGTCACGCCGCGATCTGGCCGACTCCGTCCTCGGCCGGCCGGCGCGCAATCAGCTCGTTCAGATCGAGGCAGAGCACCATCTCCTCGTGATTCGGCCACCGCATCACGGCGGTGACGAGTCGCCGGGTCGCGGGCGGGAGCGAATCCGGCAGCGGCAGGAACTCGACGCCGGTGAGATCCTCCACCGCCTCGGCCGAATCGACGCCGAGCGCGATCTTCCTGCCGTCCCAATCCAGGATCACCCCGAGCTCGCGCGTGTCACCCTGCAGACCGTTCGTGGCTTCGGTGAGCCGGTCCACGAGCGACCGCAGGTCGGACTGGCGAGACTGCTCGATGAGCGCGAGCGCGCTCCGGGTGTCACCGCCCGCGGTTGCGGCGAGCACGTGATCCGCGATCGCGTGGATGGCCTTGTGCGGACGATCCAGGCTCGACCAGATGAACTCCAGCGCCGCGTGGTCCGGCTGGTACGTGTCATACCACTTTCCGAACTTGCACTGATGCGGGTCGCGCGCCAGCTGGAACGGTCGCCCTTCGCGCACCGAAGCCTCGAGTTCGGCGAGCCAGTTGCGGTGGTCCTGCTCCCGGTCGCGCAGCAGCTGGATGAGTTCGTCGATCTCGTGGCGGCGGGCGGGTTGATCCAGCACGACGCGCAGGTCGACGAGGACGACGACATCGTCGCGGAAGTTGATCACCCCGCGCACGTCCGGGGGCGCATTCAGGATGCGCGAAACCCGGGGCAGGCTCGCGACCTCGCGCACGTGCGCAATTGGGATCGCGTATCCCTGCCTGCGGGAGCGAACGATGATGAAGGCGGTGCTGGTCCGCAATGTGGCGTGAGCATTCAGGTCAGACACGATCGTCTCCAGCGAAGGCTCTTTCACGAACCGCGCAACTTGGGACGGCGCCGACGCGGAAATGACGTCGCGCGTTTCCGGGCAGCGCACGAAATCGTCGCCGTGCGGTCGAATGGGTCGGGAAGAACCAACCCGGCACGCAACGATCCCGTGATCAGGAGGCGGGGGCTGCACCCGACGACTCTCCACTATCATCGGTCGCGAGCCGCCATCCTTGAGAACCCCCGGGCACCGGCGCGCGAACCGGGTCGTGACGGCCCCTGCACCGGCCCCGAAGTGACGGCGATTGCACGGCGCGGCACCCGGCGCGAGCGGCACGGCCATCCGGGCTCCTGGCTACGCCAGCGCCAGCGCGATCACGCCCGCGGCGAAGGCCGCCGAGGCCAGCAGCCGGCGCGAGCGGTCACCCTCGCCCAGCACGCTGCTGCCGAGCCAGGCGCCGAAGACGATGCTCACCTCGCGGGCCGGCGCAATGTGGCTGACCGGTCCGATGCGCATCGCGGCCAGCACCAGCATGTAGCTGAGCGGGCTCAGCAGCGCGATGCCGGTCACGCGCGCGCGCTGCCGGCGCCAGAGCGACGCCACCGCGGGCCGGTCGGCGAGCGCGGCGGGCGTGAAGAGCAGCACGCGCGTCACCTCGCCTCCCCAGTAGAACACGATCGGCGGCACGCCCGCGCGCTTGACGCTCCAGCCATCCCAGAGCGTGTAGATCGCGATCAACACGCCGATCGCGAGCCCGTGCAGCACGGCGGCGCGCCCGGGCGCGCCCGCGCGTCCGCCGCGGCGCCACGTGAGCACCACGATTCCGGTGAGGATGAGCGCCAGCCCGCCGAGCGAGCCGGCGGTCGGGCGCTCACGGAAGATCGCGATGGCCGCCAGCGCCGAGAGCATGGGGCCCGTGCCGCGCGCCAGCGGGTAGACCACCGAGAGGTCGCCCACGCGATAGCCGCGCAACAGGAGCAGGAAGTAGCCGACGTGGATGACACCCGAGACGACCACCAGGAACAGCGCCGCGCCGTCCGGACGCCAGCCGCCGTGCACCAGCGACCACGCCACCGCGGGGGCGTAGCACACGGCCGAGATCGCGGTCAGCGTCCACATGAGCGCGCCGTCGCGGTGGTCGCCGCGCAGTTCCTTGGTCCACAGGTTCCACGTCGCGTGCACGACCGCGGAGGCGAGCACGAGCGCGAGCGTGATCGCGTTCACGAACGGTGTGTTCCGAAGCGGGGAATTGCCGGCGCGCGCATCCCGTCACGTTACCGCGCCGCGGGCCGGGCGCCGAATGGCGCGGCGCCCGCGGCGCCGAACCCCTTTGCGGGCGGCGGAGGGCGGGCGGGGCGCCACTGCGATCGAGCGCCCTCCCACGCACCCAGGGGGTGAGCGCCGGCGTCCGGTCGCGCCCGCAGAGGACCCCGACGGCACGGTAGCGCGGGCGGCATCGCCAGATGTCCCGATGCCGCCCGCGTTTGGGTCACGCGCCGGCGCGCTACCGCAACACGGCGACTCGGGTCGTCGATCGTTCCGCTCCTGCGCGTAGCTCCACGATGTAGATGCCCGCGGTGACCTTCGCTCCCGCTCCGCCGGCGAGGTCCCAGCGGGTCTCGTGGATGCCAGCCGTCATGGTGCCCCGGGCGAGCGTCGAGACGAGTCTTCCGGAGACGTCGTAGACGCAGACGCTGACATTCGAGCTGCCGGGCAGCGCGAACGAAACGGCGGTTTCTGTCCGGGCCGGGCTGGGCCAGGCGCGGACGCTCACGGCCCGGGCGACCGCACCCGCGAATGGCACCGACTCCCACGCTACACCGTGCCGGTTGATCATGGCCGTCACCGTGTTCGCACCGCCGTTCGCCGTCACGAGGTCGGGCCTGCCATCGTGGTTCAGGTCGCCAACGGCCAGAAACACCGGACTGCCCCCCGGGAGATAGTCGGTCCTGCTCCCAAAGGCCCCGAGCCCGTTGCCGGTCAGCACCGACACCGTGCCGGGGTCTGCGTTCGCCACGGCCAGGTCGGGCTTCCCGTCCCCGTCCAGATCTCTGACGACGACGGAGGCGGGCGAATACCCCGCGGTGAAGTCCGTCTTCGGCCCGAATGCCCCGCCGCCAGTAGCGAGCAGCACCGAGACCGTGCTGCCGTACGCCGGATAGGCACCTGCGTTGGCAACCGCAAGATCGAGCTTGCCGTCGCCGTTCAGGTCGGCGATCGCCACCGAGACGGGAGCCTCACCCGTCCCGTAGTCCACCCGCGTCGCGAAGCTCCCGGTCCCGGCCCCGACCAGGACGGACACGGTGCTGGAGTACTCGTTCGTAACCACGATGTCAGGGCTCCCGTCCCCGGCCACGTCGGCGATCGCCACCGAGGTGGGATAGTAGCCCGTCGCGAAACTCGTCCGGGTGGGGAAGCCCCCCGTGCCGCTGCCGAGCAGCACCGATACCGTGTTGGCGGTTTCATTCGCCACCACGACGTCGAGATTCCCGTCCTGGTTGACGTCCCGGATCGCCACCGAGACGGGATAGCTCCCCGCCGCATAGTCCACCTTGGCCGCGAACGTCCCGTTGCCGTTGCCGAGCAGCACCGACACGGAACTGGAGGTCGAGTTCGCCACCACGAGGTCGGGCTTGCCGTCCCCGTTCACGTCCCCAATCGCGACCGACGCGGGACTGCCGCCCGTCGGGTAGTCCGTCCTTGCCGCGAACGTCCCGTCGCCGTTTCCAAGCAATATGGATACGGAGGTGGAACTCCAGTTCGCCACTGCGAGGTCGAGCCTGCCGTCTGCGTTCAGGTCCGCGATGGCGACGGAGTTCGGTGCGTAGCCGGTCGTGTAATCCGAGGCCACGCCAAAGGTGCCCTCGCCGTTGCCGAACAGAATGCAGAACGTGAGGGGCCAGAAGTTCGATACCACCAGGTCCTGGTATCCGTCTCCGTTCATATCACCGACCGCCACCGAGGAGGGGCCATCCCCCGTCCGGAAGTCCGTCTTCGCCCCGAAGGTGCCGTTCCCGTTGTTCAACAGCACAGACACCGTGTTGCCGGCGGGGTTGGAGTTGCCCATGTTCGGCACGGCGATGTCGAGCTTCCCGTCCCGGTTCAGGTCCGCGAGGGTTACGGACTGCGGCGCCACCCCCGTCGCGTAGTCCGTCCTGGTTCCGAAGGTCCCGTTGCCGTTTCCGAACAGCACCGAGACCGTATTGGAGAAGTAGTTCGACGCCACGAGGTCGGGGTTGCCGTCCCCATTCACGTCTCCGATAGCGATCGCCCCGGGCTGGTGTCCGGCCGCGTAGTCCGTCTTCGGTCCGAAGCCACCGGTGCCGTTCCCGAGCAGGACGCAAACGGAGTAGCTGCCATAATCCGCCACCGCCAGATCACGATGGCCGTCCGCGTTCAGGTCCCCGATCGCCACGAACGTGGGCCAGTTTCCCGCGGCGAAGTCAGTCTTCGTGCCGAACGCGCCGGTGCCGGTGCCGAGCAACACCGACACCGTGTTGGAGCCATAGTTCGCCGCGACCAGGTCGGGAATCCCGTCCCCGTTCACGTCCCCGATCGCCACGCACATCGGCTCGACCCCGACCCGATAGGCCGTCCTGGTCTTGAAGGTGCCATCGCCGTTGCCGATCAGGACCGACACGGTGCTGTCATCCATGTCGGAAGTCACGAGGTCGGGAATCGCATCCCCGTCCAGGCACCCAACCGCGACCCACCTGGGATGACCGCCTGGCGTGTAGTTCGCGTTCGCTCCGAAGGTCCCACCCCCGTTGCCGAGTCTCAACGAGATCGAGGACCCATTGAAGTTCGCCGTCACCACGTCGAGCTTCCCGTCCTGGTTCAGGTCCGCGACTGCCGTGCAATAGGGCTGCCCCGCCGTGCTGAAGGTGACGACTGGAGCGTCGAACAGAGGTACCGCGCTGGCCGTCAAGGTGAGGGTGATCGGTGCGGCCATCACGAGGCCAGCGAATGCGGCGAGCAGTACCGGCCGGCGAGTGCCGGGCCGTCCGGCCGGGTGAGAAATACGCGGGATGATCATGAGTGAACTCAATTTAGGCCGCGAGAGACCCGGTTCCTTGGCGCAGGGGCGGCCACCCCGCGCGGGACCTGCTTGGGAAAGTAGGTTGCTTGACAAACCGTTAACCCGGAGTATTCATGAGCCCGCCGCCTGCGAGCGCGATCTGCGCGTCATCCGCTGCGAAGCTCGACCGGCCGCTGTCCTCATCGTGTGGAGAACACGATTCCGGCGCGGCCGGCCGATCCTCTTGCGTCTGACGCACA
>CAIXRL010000158.1 GCA_903921835.1 Candidatus Eiseniibacteriota bacterium
GGCCGAGCGCGGTGATCTCCGCGCTGCAGGTCAGCGGGCTGCCGACGGATGCGTTCACCTTCGTTGGCTTTCTTCCGGTCAAGCCGGGTGCGCGCCGGCGCATGCTCGAGGAGTACGCGGAACGTCGCGAGACGACCGTGGCCCTCGAATCGCACATCGTGGACGACGCGGGCTTGGAGCGTGCGGTTGCGGCGTTGCGCGAGGTGGTTGCGGGGTAGCACGCGGGCGTTTGTACATCCACGGTCGCGCGAGGCTGCCGTGCGTCGCCGGCAACTCGTCTTGCGAACGTGGCCCCCGGCGCTCCCCGCCCGCCCGGGAATCCCATTCCCGCGCTCTCGCCCGCCATTCGCAAGACGAGCCGGCGACGCCCCACTCGCGTGGCTCCCGCTGCAGAGCACGCAGCACCCGCGGGGCTCACTCCAGCAGCATGAACCTCTGGCCGGCCGCCTGGCCGTTGACGCGCATGCGGACGAAGTAGACGCCGCGCGCGAGCCCGTGGCAGTCCAGTGCGAGCGTGCCCGGCCCGGCCTCGGCGAGGAACGGCGGCACCGAGCGCACCTGCCGCCCGGCCACGTCAAAGAGCGCGAGTTCCACCCTGCCGCGCGCCGGCAGCGCGTAGCGGATCGTGGACTGCGTGCGTACCGGGTTGGGCGCGATGCCGAGCTGCAGCGTGGCCGGCACGCGTTCGCCCGGCGGTACCGCCAGCGTGGAGCCGGTCTGGCCGTACGTCACGCCGGCGGTGAGCACCGGCTCCAGCACGCCGTCCCCGTCGTCGTCCAGGGACAGCACGATGTCGTAGTAGCGGAACGCCCGCGGCTCGGTGAAGGTCGCGCTCACCGCGAGATCCCTGGACTCGCCGGGCGAGAGCGCCAGGTCGCCATGGATGTCGCTGCCCGGGGTCAGCCCGTTGAGCGAGACCAGCGGATCCTCCGTCGGGTCGGCGCCCGTGCGGGCCGCCAGGTGGATCGAGTACGGAGTCGTGGCGGTGCCACTGCTCGTGTTGGTCACGCGCAACGCCACGGTGGCCGGTCCCCCCGGGCCGCCCACGCCGATCGGGCCCAGGGCGATCCCGCCGCACCAGGCCCGCGTGGCGAAGAGCGAACCCTCGTTGACGGTCGCTACCATCGTGCCGGTGTTCGTGACCGTGACGAGATAGCACGATGTGGTGCCGGCCGGCATGCCCGCCGGCCGCGACACCTTGTACTGCACCGGCACGCAGCCGTTGGCCGGCACGACGATCGGGTTCGGCGTCAGCTGCGTGAAGCCGGTCGGCCCGGCCCACGTGCAGGCACCTCCCGCGGGCAGGCCGGCGAAGCCGACGTTGTAGCTCTGCGCGGCGCCGGTGTAGTTGCACACCTGCATGGTGAGCGTCGCCTCGGTATCGAAGTAGCAGAGCGACGCCACGGTCGGCACCCAGCTGAACTCCTTGCACTTGCCGAGCGAGTCGGCCAGGTAGAGCCCGTTCACGTCTGCGGTCTCGAGCGAGCGCTGGAACAGTTCGACCTCGTCGATCGAGCCGTTCATGTAGCCCGCCGGGCCGAAGAACCCGACCTGTGCGCCGATGAACAGCTTCTCGGTGGTCGTCACGCTGCCGCCCGCGAACGCCGGGAAGCTCGCCACGAGGACGCCGTCCACGTACAGGCGCGTGCCGTCCGTGGGCGCGGAGCGTCGCAGCACGCCCGCCACGTGGTGCCACTGGCCGTCGGCCACGAACGCCGCCGTTGGCGACCAGTACTCGACCCCGGTCGGCAGCGCGGTGTTGGCGAGCCGGAATGCCAGCCGTCCGTTCTTGAGATAGAGCGCGTAGCCCTGCTCGGGATCCGCGGTGCGCTTGTCGACGATGGGCGCGATGCCGCTTGCCGTGGTCGTGCGCACCCACGCGTCCACCGTGATGTCGCCGGCGCCGAAGTCGAGCCCCGGCGCGTCACTGGCCTGCACGTACTGGTTGAGCCCGTTGAACGTGCGGCCGCGACGCACCCTGGCCGGATCGTGCAGCGGCCCGTTCACGTCCGTGCCGTTCGCGCCCAGCAAGATCTCCGTCGCCTGCGTGCCGGCGGGCTCGTCGAGCGGGTACCACGCGGACATGTTGAGCGGCGGCGGCAGGCAGCTCGGGCACGGCCCGACGTTCTTGACCAGCATGGCGGTGCAGCCGGTGGCGGGATCGGTCGCGACCAGCGTGATCGTGCCGCCACCCGGGGTCCAGACGACGTCCACGTTGTTGCCGATCCATGATGCCGGCGCGCCGCCGCTGACGGTCCACGCGTACGTGTAGGTCGCGGGCCCGATCGCGGAGTAGTTGTACCGCGTCGTGTCGCACAGCGTGGACGAGCCGGCGATCGTGACCGGCTGCAATCCGACCGTGATCGCGAGCACCTTCGTGGCTGGCGAGGCGCCGGGCACGGTGAGCGTCACGGTGTAGGTGCCCGGGGTGGCGTAGGTGTGCGACACGGCCGCGCCGCTGCCGGTGCCCAGGTCGCCGAAGTTCCAGGTCCACGGCCCGGAGCAGTTGGGCGACGTGAAGTTCCCCGTCAGGCAGTTCGTGATCGTGGACGTGAAGTCCGCGGGCAACGCGGCGGTGCACTGCATGGGCATGTTGGGCAGCGTTGCGAAGACGCCGACCGACCTGCCGGCAGGCAGGGGCACGCTGTTCATGCTGAGCCCGCACTCGTTGGCGTTCGCGGTATTGAAACTGTCGGGAGAGAAGATGCAGTGCAGCGCCGTCGCGCCGGGGACCGAGACGTAGAGCAGCCGGTCCGGCCCCTGCCGGACGTCCGCCCAGGGCCCGGAGATGATGTCGCGGACCTGAAGCGTGGCGATCTGGAGCTGCTTCAGGATGCGGGCGCCGGACACGACGTTGTAGTTGTTGAAGTAGAGCAGCTTGCCGTTGGGGCTGAAGCACACGTCCGTGTAGCCGCCCCACGTGCCGGTCGGGGCGAGCAGCGTGGAGGCGAAGCCCGACGCGCGGTTGAAGTTGTAGACCGCGACCTGGCCGGTGAGCGGGTAGTTGCCCCCGTCAATCGTGCCTACCGCGACGCGTGTGCCGTCATTCGAGGCTGTCAGGCCGCCCGGCACCCAGGTGCCCGCCGCGATCCCGATGTTGTACGCCGTCGTGCTCACGGGACCGGCGTTGGTCACGAGGGTCACGTAGATCATCCCGGAGCCGGAGTTGGCGCCGTTGGTCACGATCCACCAGTCCACGCCGTTGCTGTGCGGGATCGCCGCCATGCCCTCGATCAGCTGGTTGGGAGAACCCGGCAGCGCGACGAGCAGGTTCTTCTGGCCGGCCACGACGTCGCCGTAGCCGCCGTTCAGCGTCATGTCCACGAGGCTGTAGTTCATCGGACTGGGCGTCCCGTAGTCTTCCGATTGGCGGACCGTGAAGAGGAAGTACTGGTTCGCCGTTCCGGGCCGAGGCAGGATGAGGTTGCCGTTGTGCGAGCTGTTGCCCGCCAGCAACCCGGTGCCGTTGGGCATGACTGCGTTGTTGCGGTTCAGCACGCGAGGACCATCGGCGTAGAAGAGCATGGCGCCGGCGCCATCCGAGACGGCGGCGGACGCCTCGGGGCCGGCGACGCTTCGGCCGGCGACGGACACGGGCGCGCCGGTGGCCCAGCTGATGCCGACGCTGTCGGGCAGCACCCAGTTCGTGCACGGCCCCAGGATGGGGGTGCAGACCCGCGCATTCACCTGCGCGGAGTTCGTGCTCGAGCTGGCGCCGCCATCCGTCACGGTGAGCGTCGCCGGGTACACGCCGGGCGACGCGTACGACACCACGGCGCTCTGCGTGCTCGCGCTGGCGGGCGTGCCGCCCGGGAAGGACCACGCGTAGGTCCAGCCGGGACCCGCGGCCGGCGTGGTGAACGTGACCGTGTCCGGCGGGCAGATCTGGCCGCGCGAAGCCAGGATGAGCGCGTTCAAGCCGCTGGGGCAGCCCACGTCGATGAGGTTCTGCGCTCCGACCAGCGTCGAGCGGAAGTACGCGATCGCGGTCTGCATGCGCGTCGTCTGCTCCGCGGTGAACGCGAACCGGCAGGCGTCGTCGGTGTAGTCCATGAAGTTCTCGACCGGGTCGTTCACGTTGGTGCACGACGTGAGCGAGCCGACCGGGCAGCCGCTGCGGTTCACCGCCTCGGGCGGCGTGTCCGCGACCTGGTCGCCGGGCGCGGCGCAGCCGCCCTGGAACGTGTGCAGCAGGTTCAGCCAGTGGCCGACCTCGTGCGTCATGATCTTGCCGTCGTTGTTGTTCGGCAGCAGGTTCGGGTACGGCCCGCCGTAGGGCGTGTTGTCGCTGCCGAACGCGGTGTAGCGGATCACGATGCCGTCGAGCCCGGCGGGCACGGCGCCGGGGAACGTGGCGTAGCCGGCCACTCCGCCGCCGCCCCCGACGATGGTGTTCACCACCCAGACGTTGAGGTACTTCGCGGACGGCAGGTAGTCGATCGCCTTGAGCGCCTGTTCGCTCGCCGGGCTGCCGTACGTGTGCACCGTCTGTGCGGAAACCGTGCGCGTGATGCCGGGCGTGGTGGACCACACGACCGGGCTGCCGGGCGGCAACTGCGTGGCGAGGCAGAACTGGATGCCGGCGTTCACCGCCGGCGCGGGACCGCCGGGCGAGTTCGCGAAGTCGCGGTTGAGCGCCCAGACCTGCGACAGCACCTGCGCGTCCGTGATGTTCTCCGGTCCGTTCTGGTGAACGATGTGCACCACGATCGGGATCACGTAGCTCGGGCCCGCGACCTGCACCTGCATGGGCGCGATCCCCATGCGCTGCGCCTCGCGCACCATGGTCTCGAACAGCTCGCGCCGGGCGGCAAGCCCCGGGTCGTCGGCGAGGGCCCGCTCGAGCCGGTCCGCGGCGGCGCACGGCTCGGTGCCCGCGGGAGCGCCCCACGTCGGCGTCGACTGGGCCCGCGCAGGAGCGGCGGTCAGGGCGGCGAGGATCAGCGCGAGGGCCGCGCGGCGGAAAATGTTCCAGGCGGGCAGGGAAACGGGTCGCACGCGCGGCTCCTTGTCGTGGGGTGCCCTGATGGCCAGGAAGCTGCGGTCACGCCGGAGAACGATGCGGTTCCGATCGCCCCGCCAGTCCGCGGGCCCGGTTCGACCCGGGCCCGGAGCCGAAGGCGACCAGATTGAGGCGACTCCAGGCTCGGCGCTCCTTCGCTCAACTGTCAACTGTCGGTCAAGGATGCCCGGGAAGCGATGGCACCGCAATAGTAGATTTCAGAAATGTGTCAGAGACGACGGGCGTACGTGGATTTCGGACGGCGGCCGAACCCTGGCGCCATGGCGAGGCCGCCCTCGCGGAGGGCGCCCTCCCCGGACGACGGGCGCCTCGGCAACGTCCTTGCGCCATGCGAAGGTCTGCGTGCCGGCGGCGCTTCGTGATCGCACGCTGCGGCTTGCCGTCCGCTTTGGACTCGCCCGGAGCACCGTGCTACGTTCCGCCCCGCTTTTTCGCGGCCGGTTTCCCGGCCGGAGGCAAGGAACCCGGCATTGACTGACGCCCATTCCTCCGGCCACGGAGGCACGCTGTACCTGGTGGCGACGCCCATCGGCAA
>CAIXRL010000159.1 GCA_903921835.1 Candidatus Eiseniibacteriota bacterium
AGCGGGATCGCGGCGCTGGATGCCAGCACGGGATTGGCGACCCCATGGGATCCCTCCGCTGGCTACGGGACCTACTTCCCCTACGTGTCGACCCTCGCGGTGAGCGGCGCGCTGGTGTACGCGGGCGGCTGGTTCAACAGCATCGGCGGGCGGAGCCGCAACTACATCGCGGCGCTGGATGCAGGCACCGGACTGGCGACCGCCTGGAATCCGGGGACGGACAACGAAGTGGGCGCCCTCGCGGTGAGCGGCACGACGGTGTACGTGGGCGGCTACTTCACCACCATCGGCGGGCAGAGCAAGTCCGGCCTCGCCGCCATCGGCCCCGCCGACGACACCGCGCCCCTCGTCCAGGTGTACTCGCCCAATGGCGGCGATACGCTCGTCAACGGCACCACGCGCGCTCTCACGTGGCTCGCGACCGACAACGTCGGCGTGCAGTCGGTGGACCTCTACCTCTCGCGCACGGGCCCCGCGGGTCCATGGGAACTGCTCGCCGCCGGTGCCGCCAATACGGGCACGTACAACTGGCTCGTCAGCGGCGCCGCTGCGAACAACAGTGCCTACCTGCGCGTGGACGCTCGCGACTACGGCGGCAACATCGGCACTGCGACCAGCGCCGCGGCGTTCACCACGCCGACGCTGGTGGAGTTGTTCCGCGCGTTCCCGACCGACGCCGGCGTGCGCATCGAGTGGGAGCTGAGCGATCCGTCCGCGTTCCAGTCGATCGCGCTGGAGCGTGCGGCGGCAGCGAGCGGCGGGTGGTCGCCGGTGGCTGCAACGCCGACGGTGAGCGGTCGCACGACGTCGGTGCTCGACGCCGCGGCGGCCGCGGGCGCGGAGCGGTGGTATCGCCTCGCCGGCGTCCAGCGCGACGGCCACTCGTTCACATTCGGTCCGATCTCGGTGACGGCGCAGGAGGCGATCACCGCATTCGCGCTCTCGCCGCTGTCACCCAATCCCACGCGTGGCCACTCGCTGCTCACGTTCGCGGTTCCGACACGCGCTGCGCTGCGGCTGTCGCTCGTGGACGTGCAGGGCCGCGAGGTGGCGCTGCTCGCCGACGGCATGCGCGAGCCGGGCCGCTACACGGCCGCGCTGGAGGCAAGCGACCTGCGCGCGGGGATGTACTTTGTGCGCATGCAGGCGAAGGGCGTGAACCTCTCGCGACGCCTGGTGGTGATCAAGTGATCGCCTGACGCTCGCACACCCACGATCCTGCCAACCACCGCCCCAGCGCGCCTCGCTCGCGCCGGGGCGGTGGCGTTCACGCCCGCGAGCGGAGTGGAGCGCAGGCGCGGACGCTGCTGCGGCGCTCCGGGCGAGGCTGTTCGGCAGACTTTCGGCGAGGGGAGTAGGCTCGCGGAGCTACGGACGCACGTGCGAGCACGGATGCGCTGACAAGCGCACAGTTCATACTCGGCGCGCGCCCGCCGCCCACGCTCAAACCTCGAGAGGTCGCCCATGAAGCCGCAACAGCTGCTCCGCTCCCTTGCCGGGGCGCTCCCGCTCCTGGCACTCCTCCTTGCAGCACCGAATGCCGCCCGCAGCCAGGTGACGGCTCCCGGCCCGATGGAACTGGCGCCCGGGGCGCGCGCGCGACTGGCGCAGGCCGCAGGCGACGCGCGAGTCGATCCGTGGCGGCGCGATCGCGCGCTGCAGACGGCGCGCGCGGGCA
>CAIXRL010000160.1 GCA_903921835.1 Candidatus Eiseniibacteriota bacterium
CCACGCGCCACGCACCACGCGCCACGAACCACGCGCCACTAACCACGCGCCACGCGCACCGCGCCACGCGCCACGCACCACGCGCCACGCACCACGCGCCACGCACCACGCGCCACGCGCCACGCGCCACGCACCACGCGCCACGCGCCACGCGCCTCGCCCGCGGCGGGCGTTGGCGTGTCGGGCGTGCTAGAGTGCGTGGCCAATGACACCGCCTCGCTCTTCCCGTCCCGCTGGCAAGAAGCCCACGCCGCGACCCTCACCGATCGAACGGACCGCCCGCCCGCAGGATCCCCGGCGAGTCCTGGCGCACCAGCCGTGGGAGACCTTGCTCCCGCTGTTGCCAGAGGGGGCGTGCGCGCCCGATGCCGCTCTGGAAGCGCTTCGCGGTTATGCGCTTGGGCTGCTGGAGTGGAACCGCGGAGTCTCCAACCTCATCTCGCGCCACGACGAGGCGCGGCTCGTGGAGCGCCACCTTGCGGAGTCGCTGCAGCCTGCAGCCCTCATTCTCGCTTCGGGATGCAGCAGGCTGATCGATCTGGGTTCAGGGGCGGGCCTGCCGGCCATTCCGCTCGCGGTCGCGGGCGTCGGAACCTGGTGGACCCTGGTGGAATCGCGGCGCAATAAGACGTTGTTCATGCGTAAGGCCATAGAAACGTTGAAGTTAAAGAATATTGACGTGTCCTGTTCTCGGCTTGAAACGCTGATCCTGGAGCCGGAGTTCACGCCCGTTTACGATGGTTTCACTTCACGGGCCACCATGGCGATTGGGCCAACGCTCGAGTTGGCGCATGCTGCGCTCGAGCCGCGGGGCCGGGCCTTCCTTTGGAAGGGTAGCGGCTACGTCGTGGAAATGGAGTCCTCGCGCGGGCTGTGGGAGCCTAAGTGGACGTTCGAGGCGGCTCATCCGATTTTTTCCGGCCCAAACTGCGTCGCGGTATTCGTTAAAAAATAATGGGTTGAGATGTTTTGTGTTGTCTGTTCCACGTGAAACATAGCGCTTGAGCGGTTCCCCGCCGCGCTGCTATCCTGCCCGCGCCCCCGCGGCCACAACACTCGGCCGCGACTACGCCAAATGCCGTGTTCGGCGCCTCGCGCGATGTCTCGCGCCGGCCGCACTCGTGGAGTCCCTCGGCGCCGCGCGCCTGAGCGAGCCTTGAAATGGGAAAGATCATCTCCATCGCCAGCCAGAAGGGTGGCGTGGGCAAGACGACCACCGCGATCAACCTCGGCGCATGCTTGGCGCAGGAGAGCAAGCGGGTCCTCATCGTTGATATCGATCCGCAGGGTAATGCTACCAGCGGGCTGGGTATCAACGGCAACGACCAGCGCCTCTCGACCTACGAGGTCCTGATCGGGCATGCGGAGATCCAGCAGTCCGTGATGCCGACGGCTCTGGCGACGTTGGACTTGCTTCCGGCGGGACAGCGACTCTCGGGCGCGGAGGTGGAGTTGGTGGGCATGATGGCGCGCGAAACGCGCCTCAAGAGTTGCCTGGCGAAGGTCTCGATGGACTATGACTATGTCCTCATTGACAGCCCACCCTCTCTCGGCCTGCTGACGATCAACTCGCTGACCGCCTCGGATTCCGTCCTGATCCCACTTCAGTGCGAGTATCTCGCGCTCGAGGGGTTGACCCAACTGATCGGCGCCATTCGCCTGGTCCAGGACCACCTCAATCCGGCGTTGCGTATCGAGGGCGTGCTGCTCACCATGTTTGACGCACGGCTCAACCTCTCGCAGCAGGTGGCGGAGGAGGCGAGGAAGTTCTTCTCCGATCGCGTGTACAAGACCGTCATTCCGCGGAACGTTCGGCTGAGCGAAGCGCCCTCGTTCGGAAAGCCCATTGTCCTTTACGATCCACACAGCTCCGGAGCGGAGAGTTACCGGGAGCTTGCCCGAGAGGTGATCGAACATGAGTAGGAAAGTGCTTGGGCGCGGGCTCGAGGCCCTTATCTCCAGCAGCGCCGCCGCGGAGGCTGCCGACGGACGCATCGCCGCCGTCGCGGACGAAGGCCACGCCATCCTCGACCTGGCGCTGGCGGACATTGGTCCCAATCCATTCCAGCCGCGCACGCGGTTCGACGACGTCGCCCTGAGGGAGTTGGCGGATTCGATCAGGGCGTCCGGCGTGCTCCAGCCCGTGATCGTTCGCAGCGTGGGAGCTGGCGACTACCAGCTTGTCGCTGGCGAGCGACGGATGCGCGCTGCCCAGCTGGCCGGGCTCGCCACCATCCCCGCCATCGTTCGGGACTACGACGATCGCCAGATGATCGAGCTCGCGCTGATCGAGAACATTCAGCGCGAGGACCTCAATCCCATTGATGAGGCCAAGGCGTACCAGGCCCTCATCGAACGAGCCGGGCTGACCCATGACCAACTCTCGGAGCGGGTGGGTAAACAGCGCAGCTCGATATCGAATGCACTGCGGCTGCTCACGTTGCCGCCCGAGATCATGGACATGGTTTCACGTGGAACATTGTCCGCCGGGCACGCTCGGGCCCTTCTCGGTCTTGAGGGCGGTGGCGACCAGCTTGCTGCGGCCCGCTACGTCCTCAGCAAGGGTTTTTCGGTCCGCCGCACCGAGGCCTTCGTTCGGCGCAAGGAGCGGAAGACGCATTCCCGGCCGCACACGAGCAAGCTCGGCGGGCTGGACGAGTGGCAGCTCAAGTTACAGCAGCGCTTTAGCACGCGCGTTTCCATCACGCCTGGGCGCAAGGGCGGAAAGGTGGAGTTCGAGTTCTACGGGCAGGAGGATCTTGAGCGCCTGCTGGAGGCCTGGGGAGTTCTCTGATTCGCGCGACAGACCATACGGAGGTTCTCATGATGAAGTTCCGCCCTCGCGCGCAGCAGGACGAACCCGAGCACCCAAACACGATCATCGGGGTCAACTCCAGCGTGACGGGTACGCTCATGGTCACCGGAACCCTGCGCATCGACGGTGAGTTTGACGGAGACATTCTTAACTGCGAGCGCCTGGAGATCGGGGAGCACGGCGTCATGCATGGGGATGTCGAGGTGCGTGAGGCCCTGATCCTGGGCCGGGTCGTCGGTAACATCCGAGCCCTCGGTGGCATCGAAATGAAGTCCGGGGCTCGCGTTGAGGGCGATGTTGCGGCGCTCACCGTGAGCATGGAACCAGGCGTGTTCTTCACCGGTCGCTGCACAATGCTCGAGGCCGGTGGGGGCAGCGTGGACATGGCCGGCGAGCCTCGCGGGTAGCCGCGAGGCAGCACCGATTCAACGGAATCATAATCGTGTAATAGTATGTCATTTTGTGTGTTGCGTACAATATCGGCGACCGATTCCAGTTGCCGCCCTGGGGGCCGCCGTTGAGCGCGAATCGCCTGTCGCCATCCCTGAGCGCCGCCGCGGCTGGTACGGGCAGGGACGCCAGGGTCGGCCGCTGGCTCGTGTTCGCGGCGACGGTGTTCTGGGCTTCCACCGCCACGCTTGCCCGCTTCGTCTTTCGTGACCGGCACGTGCCGCCGCTCACGGTGGTGGAGTTGCGCCTGGCGATCGCAACACTCGTGCTGTTCGTCTATCTCGTCGTGCGACGTCCCGCGGCGCTGCGCATCGAGCGTCGCGACATCGGCTACTTCCTCGCACTCGGGCTCTTCGGTGTCGCCGCCGTACAGGGCAGTTACTACTTCACCATCTCCAAGCTTGGGGTCGGGCTCGCGATCCTCGTGCAGTATCTGGCGCCGACGATCATCGTCGCGTTTGCCCTCGTTCGCGGCAGGTGGGTGGGCTGGACGATGATCGCGGCGGTTCTGAGCGCGCTCGCGGGCACGGGCCTTCTCGTCGGCGGAGTGAACCAGACCGCGCTGCACGCGAAGCCGCTCTACTGGGGAATCGCGTTCCTGTCCGCGTTCGTCTATGCGTTCTACATCGTGTATTCGAAGCGCGGACTCATGCGCTACCCGCCGGAGACCGTGCTGCTCTACACGTTCGCGATCGCCGCGGTGTTCTGGGCATGTGTGACCCCGCCGTGGCGCGTCGCGGCCGCGGGCTACCCCCGGGACCTGTGGGGCATCTTCATCCTGCTCGGGCTCTTTTCGACGCTTGTTCCCTTCGGCCTCTTCTACGCGGGCCTGCGTCGGCTGCCCGCCGCGGAAGCGAGCGTCATCGCCACGTCGGAACCCCTGGTTGCCATCGTCACCGCGGCGGTGTTCCTGCACGAGCAGTTGCGGCCCTTGCAGCTCGTGGGCGCGGGGTTGGTCCTGCTCGCAGCCGTGCTCGCGAGCCGCAGCGCGCCCGAGGCCGCGCAGGCCGCCGTCGAGCGCGGCTGATCCCGGCCCGGGCACGGCGCGGCGGAATCCTTCGCGACGATCCTCGCTGGGCCCGGTGCACGGCGTGGCGAGCGCCTGGAACCGGTCCGTCCCCGGAGCCGCAGGAAACACGGTGCTCCCGCTGGCCTCGCGCATCTCAACATCGACACCAGCATGCGCGAACCGAGGGGATCCGAATGAAGGCACCGGTCAGACAGCGAGTCGAAACAGCCCAAGCGCGGACCAGGGTGGTGGCGCACCTGCGAATGGTGTCAGTGGCCGAACTACCGAGCCGCTTCGGCAACTTCCGGGCGGTCGCGTTCACGCCCGGTCCGCGAGGCGAGGAGCATCTCGCGATCGTGCGTGGCAACGTGCGCGACTTGTGCGACGTCCCGGTGCGAATCCACTCGGAGTGCCTCACCGGCGACGTGATCGGCTCGCTGCGCTGCGATTGCCGCGAGCAGCTGCAGACCGCGCTCGAGTCCATCGGCCGGCTCAACGCCGGCGCGGTGCTCTACCTGCGGCAGGAAGGGCGCGGCATCGGCCTGACCAACAAGATTCGCGCCTACGCCCTGCAGGACAGCGGGCGCGATACCGTCGAAGCCAACCACCTGCTCGGTTTCGGTGACGACGAACGGAGCTACAAGGCTGCCGCCGACATGCTGCGCGAACTCGGCGTGCGCAGCGTGCGCCTGATGACGAACAACCCGCACAAGGTCCGGGGCCTGAGCCAGGAAGGCATCAAGGTCGCGGGTCGACTGCCGCTGGTCACGCAGGCCAATCGTCACAATGCGACGTACCTGTTCACCAAGCAGAAGCGTTCGGGGCACTGGCTCGGGATCAGCGATCCGCAGGCGAGGGAATCGCGACCGGGGCGCCGGCCTGAAGCACTCTCGATCGTTCCGCCGCCGGACCCGGCCCGGCCAGCGGTCCAGGCCAGCGTCAACGGCTGAGTCGCCGGCTCATCAAAGAGCACCGCGCGACCGTCGCACCCTCGGGACCGTCGCATCCATCGCAACCAGTGGCAACCGTTGCCTCCGCTCGCGACCATTGCATCCGTCGCGGGGCGCTTTCGTCTTCGGCGGCAAGTCCGCGGTGCGGCGTGTGCCCGCGGCGGGTAGCGGGACGCCCCGCCGCCCGCGGCATCGCAATCGTCTGCGGTGCGTCGCCCACCCCCGGCAACGCCCGCCCGTGCCGCGCGAGACGCCGGCGCACCGCCAGAGCCCGATGCTGGTCGAGGCGAGGGCGAGATGTCGCGCAAGGGAGTCCTCACCCCGACCAGATCGAATCGCCTGTGATGGGTCTCAGCTCGCCTGCGCCCAGAACTCCGCATCCTCACCGAACAACGTGCGATGCGCATTCGCGAGCCGGTCGCGCAGCTTCTGCACGCGCAGGGGGCTCACGGTCTCGACCATGTAGCGCTCGTCCCAGAGCAGGTTGCCGCGCAGCCACACACGCAGCTCGGGATGATTCTGCAGCAGCGTCAGGCTCGTGCGACCCTTGAGCTCGCGCACCGCACTCGCCACACTCTGCGCGGGACGCAGCCCGAAGAGCACGTGAATGTGGTCCTGCCCCGCGACCACCTCGACCAGTTCGATTTCGCGCTCCTCACATGCCTGCCGAATGAGGGCCTTCAGGGCCTCGACGTGACGCTCCTTGAGAACCGGACGGCGGGCCCGCGTGTTCCACGTCACGAGGTAGTGGAGCTGGCTGCGATACATGGGTTCCCAATCCTTCGCGAGCGCCTGCTGCACCTGGGGGGCCAGATCGAGTTCCACGGCGAATCCTCCTGCGGGGATCGTTGAACAAATGTGCACCAGGCGGGGGTGAAAAACGGGAGCTTGCGCCCCCGTGTGCTGCGCGTGCTGCGACTAGACCAAGCGATTCATGAGCCCGCGGCCTGCGCATGCGATCTGCGCGTCATCCGCTGCGAAGCTCGACCGGCCGATCTACTTGCGGCTGAGGCACATCTCGCACTCTCGGCTCGCGGTTCATGAATCGTCGGACTAAACCGTGCGCACGACACCGCGAACGGTGCCGAGCACGCGGAAACTCGAATCAGGATCGACCACGATTGGGGCGTAGCTCGGATTCTCCGCCACAAGTTCGACGTGGCCCCGCCTGGGCTGGTAGCGCTTCACGGTCGCTTCATCTTCGATGAGCGCGACCACGATCTCGCCGGCCCGCGCGGTCTCCTGCCTGCGCACGATGACGTAGTCTCCTTCAAGAATGCCCGCGTTGATCATGCTGTCGCCGCGCACCTGGAGCGCGAAGAGCTCGTCGGTCTGGCCGAACATGTCGCCCATCTCGAGCGTTTCGCCGGCGCTCTGCTCGGCGAGGATGGGTTCGCCTGCGGCGATGCGGCCAAGCAGCGGGATTCCGGTCGGACGCGAGCCCGCGGCGGGGCCGATGCCACGCGAGATCTTCCGGCTGCGGTGAATGTAGCCGGCGTCCTCGAGCATCTTCAGGTAGTAGCGGACGCCGTTCGTGGAGCGAATCTGGAATCGCGTCCCGATCTCACGAATGGTCGGCGCTGACCCTTGTTCCTTGCGATGGCGCTGGATGAAAGCGTTGATCTCTCTCGCGCGCTCGTTGAGCATCGGAAGCTCCATCCGAATAGGTTGGTCCGTGAAGCGGACCCGGCACGAGCAGCAAGCTACTGCACACGCGTGCACCTCGTCAAGGGGGTTTCGATTGCCGCGACGGCGCCTCCGCGGGAGCGCCGTCGGGCCCCAGTCAGCGGTGACGAATCGCCGACGG
>CAIXRL010000161.1 GCA_903921835.1 Candidatus Eiseniibacteriota bacterium
CCTTCGGTGGGTACCCCGGAACCGTGTTGTCAACACGATGAGGACAGCGGCCGGTCGAGCTTCGCAGTGGATGGCGCGCAGATCGCGCTCGCAGACCGCGGGCTCATGAATAATGCGGGCTAGGCGTGGCCGCGACGTGATGGCCCGGTGCCCGCGTGAATCGGGCGCCGGGCCATCGGCATTGATGCCGCGCACGAGCCCCCGGGCGCTTCGGGCCTGGCCGGCGGCCGGTGTGTTCGCTCCGCGCTGACGCACTGCGCGCGGGCCAGGCCGCCGCGCGCTCCGGCGCAGGATGGGCGTCCTGCCACGCTCCTGTCACGGCACCCGCCCGCCCTGAGCCTGGAGCCCTCCCGATCACGTAGTATGCTCGGCTGGCGAACCGGTTCATGGATTCCACCTTCAATACTCTCTCGAGTCCGCCCACGAAACGCAGTCCAAGGATGCGGGCGCATATGATGAGCGTCCGCGATGATCGGAGGAACCGATGCGTGTGCTTCCCTCTGCAACTCGCGTGAGACGCTCCTGCCTCGCGGCTCTGGCCGCGCTGGTCCTGCTGGCACCGGCTGCCCGCGCGCAGGCGCCTGCGCCGGCGCTCACCGATTCGCTGCGCTGGGATCCGACCGTGCGCCAGGGCGTGCTGCCCAACGGCATCCACTGGTACGTGAAGAAGAACGCCAAGCCCGAGGCGCGCGTCTCGCTCCGCCTGGCGGTCCCGGTCGGCTCCACGGCCGAGGCCGACGACCAGCAGGGTCTGGCGCACTTCATCGAGCACATGAACTTCAACGGCTCGACCCACTTCAAGGATGCGGACGACCTCGTCGGCTACCTGCGCTCGATCGGCCTGCGCTTCGGGGCGGACGCCAACGCGTACACGAGCTTCGACCAGACCGTGTACATGCTCGACGTGCCCACCGACCGCGACTCGACGCTGCGCACGGGCCTCGACGCGCTGTCGGACTTCGCCGGGCGCGCGAACCTGTCCGACGTGGAGATCGACAAGGAGCGCGGCGTGGTCATGGAGGAGTGGCGTCTGGGGCGCGGCGCGAACGAGCGGGTCCAGCGCCAGCAGCTGCCGGTGCTGTTTCACGACTCGCGCTACGCGCAACGCCTGCCGATCGGCAAGCCCGAAGTGATCCAGAAGGCGCCGCACGCGCGGCTGCGCGACTTCTACCGCGACTGGTACCGGCCGGACTGGATGGCGGTCATCGCCGTGGGCGACATCGACCCGGACAAGATGGAACGGCTGATCCGCGAGCACTTCTCCGACCTGCCCAGGCGTACGGACGCGCGCGCGATTCCGCGCTACGACGTGCCTGCGCACGACCAGACGCTCGTCAGCATCGTGACGGACAAGGAGGCCACGAGCTCCTCGGTGAGCATCGCGTGCAAACGCCCGAACCACCCGAACACGACCGTGGGTGCCGAGCGCACCGATCTCGTGGCGAGCCTGTTCTCGGCCATGCTCAACGACCGGTTCGAGGAGATCAGTCACCGCGCCAGCCCGCCCTTCCTGGGCGCGTCGGCGGGCGGGTTCCAGTTCACGCTGAACACGCAGCTCTACTTCGTGCAGGCGGAGGTGCAGGACGGCGCCGAGGCCGCGGCGCTCGGGGCGCTGCTCGAGGAGACCGCGCGCGTTCGCACGCACGGCTTCCTGCCCGGCGAACTGGACCGCGCCAAGCGGGAGCGAAAGGCGCAGCTCGAGAAGCAGTACGCCGAGCGCGACAAGACCGAGAGCACGGGGCTGGCGAGCGGCATGGTGAGTGCGTTCCTGGGCAATGAGCCCGCAACCGGGATCGAAGCCAGCACCGCGCTCGAGCAGGCGCTGCTGCCCGGAATCACGCTCGCGGAAGTGAACGCGCTCTCCGACACGCTCATCTCGACGCGCAACCGCGTGGTGCTCATGGAGGGGCCCGATAAGGCCGGCGTAACGATGCCTTCCGAGGCCGACGTCCGCGCGATCGTCGATCGCGAGGCGCAGGCGAAGCCGGAGCAGTGGACCGACAAGGCCGCCGCTGCGGCGCTGATGGCGAAGCTGCCGGCGCCCGGCAGGGTGAAGGCCACGCGCACCATTCCCGAACTGGGCGTGACGGTGCTGACATTCGCCAACGGTGCCGAAGCGTGGCTCAAACCCTCCGACTTCAAGGCGGACGAGATCCAGTTTGCCGCCTACGCGCGCGGCGGGTTCTCGGTCGCGGACTCGGCGGGCTTCGTGACGGCGTGGGCCGCGCCGATCGTCGTTTCGGACAACGGCGTGGGCGGGTTCACGAGCACCGAGCTGAAGAAGTTGCTCGCCGGCCGGATCGTCTCGGTGACGCCCAACATGACGGCCTACACCCATGGCATGCGCGGCAGCATGAGGCCCGAGGATCTCGAGACCGCGTTGCAGATGCTCCACCTGAGCTTCACGAAGCCCACCGAGGACCGGGACGCGTTTGCGGCGCTGCAGCAGCAGGTCACGGCGTTCCTCGCCAACCGTGCGAACAGCCCCGAGCAGGTGTTCGCGGACTCGGCAGCGGCGGTCAACACGGGAGGGTTGTACCTCTCCCGCGTGCCCACCGTGGACCAGGTCTCGGCCGTGAAGCTGCCCGATGTTCTCGACTTCTACCGCAAGGGGTATGCGAACGCCGCGGACTTCACGTTCTTCTTCGCGGGCAACTTCAAGGTGGATTCCATCACGCCGCTGCTGGCGCGCTACGTGGGTTCGCTGCCGTCGACGGGCAAGCGGACGTCCATGTGGATCGCGAAGGGTCCGCGCTACCCCGACGGCATCACGAGGGTGGTGGTGAAGAAGGGCGTGGAGCCCAAGGGCAGCGTGCGGATCACGTACTTCACGCACGAGCCGATCGAGGAACTCGACCAGCACCGCGCAAACTCCGCGGCCAGCATCCTGAATGACCACCTGCGCAGCACGCTGCGCGAGCTGCTGGGCGGCACCTACAGCCCGTCGGTCCGCTTCACGCACCAGATTCCGCTGTCGGGCTACAGCACCATGTCGCTCTCGTTCGGCTGCGATCCGGCGCGTGCGGACACGCTGATCGCGACCGCGCTGGCCGAGGTTCGCAAGCTCGTCGAGAACGGCCCGAGCGCCGAGGACGTGAGCAAGGAGCAGGAGGTGCAGCGTCGCGAACTGGAAACGAGCATGAAGCAGAATAGTTTCTGGATCGGTTCGCTCCAGACGGTGCACCTGCTCGGCTGGGATCCGCTCCGCATCGCCGCGCGCCGGCAGCGCATCGACCTGCTGACTCCCGACAACCTGAGCCAGACGTTCAAGGAGTACTTCCCGGCGAACCACTACTCGGTGATCCGCCTGGAACCGGAAACCCCCGTCGCGCCATGATCTTGTGGCGGGCCGCCTAGTGTCCTGTCCCAGGAGTCGCTTGACCACAAAGGCGGCCGATGTGCCCGGCCGGCAAGGCGCGACGACGAAGTCGTACCCATAGGATACGTCGAGGAGGAGCAACGCAGCCGGCTGCGCACAGCGGGTGCCGACTGCCAAGCTACTCCTAGGACAGGACACTAGCCCGGATCATTCATGAACCGCCAGCCGAGAGTGCGAGATGCGCGTCAGCCGCAAGAAGATCGGCCGGCCGCGCCGGAACCGTGTTGTCAACACGAGGAGGACAGCGGCCGGTCGAGCTTCGCAGCGGATGACGCGCAGATCGCGCTCGCAGGCGGCGGGCTCATGAATGATCCGGGCTAGCCCGGACGATTCATGAACCGCGAGCCGAGAGTGCGAGATGTGGGTCAGCCGCAAGAAGA
>CAIXRL010000162.1 GCA_903921835.1 Candidatus Eiseniibacteriota bacterium
ATCCTGTCCGCCCATTTGTCCGAGTACTTCCTGCGCAGCGTGCGCTGGGTGCACAAGCGGGGCGCTCGGTTCACGAAGAGAGCGCCACTTGCGCGTCTCTGCGCATGGCGTGCACGCTTTCCAGGAGTTCCAATCTCGCCTCGGGCACCACGGAATGCAGGAGCCGCGCCGAAACACCGGCGCGGCTTCGGTGTTTTCGGGAACACGCCGGGCCAGGGCGGCGGCTCAGGCGATGCCTTCCCGGAGACCGGGAGCCGATCGCGCCTTTATTGACGGCAGCCTCCGCGCTTCAATGACCCAAGCAAGCCATGTCCAGCCCGCTGGGGCCAGCCCTTCGGTGCAGCGAGTCAAGCCCTTTTCTAGTTGGAAATATCCACGGCTCATCTGATCACGCAGCCTCTTCCACCTGGTTCAACTGCTCCTTGATATTCAGCGCCCGGCGCAGCGCGGTGATCAGCGCCGGGAGATGGCGGTGCCCCTTGACCCGCCGCAGCCGCGGCTCGATGTCGAGCAGGGCGGTCGCCAGCCAGCGGTGCCGCTGGTTCGAGGTCTTCCACGCATCGACCTTGGCGCAGCGCTCTTCGACCAGCGCGTTCGCCGACTCGATGCAGTTGGTGGTCTTGAACGACCTGCCCAGCAGCGCGTAGACGCCGAGCCGATGCAGGGTGAGCGTCTCCTCGAGACCCTCGGCGAGGCTCGCCGCCGCCGACTGATTGCGATCCTCGAGTTCCCCGTGCAGCGTCGTCAGCGCCGCCTTGGCCTCCGCGTAGGTCGGCCGGTCGTACGCGTGCTGCAACCGCCCCCGCCAGCTCGCCTGCTCGCTCTTCGCCAGATGGCTGACCACGTTCTCGCGCTTGTGCCACATGCAGCGCTGCACCAGCGCCTTCTTCTGGAACACCGAGCGCACCGCCGAGCGCAGTCCCTTGCCGCCGTCGATCACCACCAACAGCCCCTGCGAGAAGTCGAGGCCGCGCTCGACCAGCGTGCGCAGGAAGGGGGCGAGCACCCGGTCGTTCTCGGTGTCGGTCTCGACGAAGCCGAGGAACCGCTTGCGGCCGTCGGCCGTCACGCCCAGTGCGATCACCAGCAGCGCGTCCGCGAAGCTCTTGCCGTCCAGGAACAGCGCCACGTACGACTCGCCCGACAGGTCGCGCTCCTGGAACTCCTTCAGCTTCGCCGCACTCGCCGTCACGAAGGAGCGCGAGACCGTTGAGCTCGACAGCCCGATCGCGCCCGGGATCGCCCGCGCGGCTGTCTCGTAGTTGCGGCACGAGATGCCGTACAGCACGCGCCGCAGCAACGCCTCGTCCGCCTCGCCCGTGCCGTGCAGCGCCGGGTAGCTCCGCAGCGGGATCTCCGCCTGTTCGCTGCGCACCCGCGGTACCCGGATCGGCACCTTCTGCCCGTCCAGCATCACCGTGCCCGGGTTGCTCCCGTGGCGAGTGCCGGCCGTGCCGCCGGCGCGCGCGTAGCGCCGCCCCGCCAGCGCCTCGACCTCTTCTTCGAGCAGCATCTGGACGTGCATCAGCCCCAGCGGAATCAGGCTGCGGATCAACTCCACCTTGGCGCTCAGCTCCAGCCCCTCGTACTCATCGTGTCGCAGCACCTGGACCTCGCCCAGACACCGCTTGCGCTTCCGCACCTTCCGAATGAAACTGCCCATCGACGGCTCCTTTCGTCTGTGTGTGATGGTTGTCTCGCAACACCATCAGACCACAGCGGTTGGAGCCGCTTCAATTTCCAACTAAGAATCGCACACCTTCGA